>PKCQ01000284.1 GCA_002862265.1 Planctomycetaceae bacterium
TTGAGGCTGCCGACGTAGTTTTCTCACTTGGTCTGCAAGCCCCAACCTCGGCAAACTCTGCGTTGGGTAACAGCTTACCGAACAATGCTTATGCCAGCGATATCAAATCCCCTCTGGCGAACTCATTACTTTCCAGTCCAAGCAATAGTGTTTCTAACCTGCTTGGTACTTTATCCAGCAGCAGCAAGCGACATGCAGAGCAGCAAGAGCTAGGATCGCTGCTGAACGATTTAGCACAAGAACACTTCACGACTGGCTTCCAAGACCTTCTTTCTGACTCAGCCTTGAATGAAAAAAGTACTGCCGAGCGAGTTCTTGTAGATCACGATACTCCGGTGGAAATCAGAGAAGCGATGATCGAGGTGCAGAACCCAACAGGCGAGATTCTGGATGGCCTAATCGCGATGGAGATTCCTCAGGACTTGTTGCCAAACAACTCGGAGTTACTGGAGCACTACAAGGATGGCATTTGGGCTGTGCCGCTCGGGGTTTATCGCCAAGGTGAAGTTGCTCTGGGCAACACAGCTTTGGCTCAAGCCCACGATGCTATGAACACGGCTCGTAGCAGGGAAAGCGATCGGGAGGTCGAAAATACTGGTCAGCTCATCATTGCCTATCTCAGACCCATTGCAGCTGCCGCTTCCGTTGCGTTTGGTGCCATCTTCATAGGCTTCAAGCGACAGACCGATCGCGATGACGAAGTCCGCAAGCAGTTTGAGCAACTGCGTTAAGCTGAGTCGCAAGTTGCTTGAACAATGCAGTACACTTGCGTTTCCCCGTGCGTGTTATTGCCGAGCCTGCTCCTACTCTCGAGGCCGAGGGCTAGCAAAGTTTGAAGCGGTTGAGGGAGGCAGAGGATGCAGGATGACGCCAGTCTGAAGAACGACGCCAACCCATACGCAGCACCATCGCTTGATGATGCGTCCGCCCGGGCGTTACCTGCTCACGAAATGAAGACTCGTCGACCGGACAGGATGGTTTTTTCCGCCTATTTTTGCACCGCAACTGCTGGAGGTATCTTAGGGTTTCCCTTTGCCCAAGCCTTGGGGATTGTGATTGAATTCGTTTGGGTGATATTCGTCGGCACGGTCCCATTTCTGGCCCTTGCATTTCGGCATCGTAGCGATAGGCCGAACGGCCGATTTCGAGTTCGACTCGGACTCTCCGGAGCCCTGACCGGCTTTGCCTGCGTGTGTTGCCATTCTTGGGCGCGCCCTGGGACCCGCAAGATACTCCGGAAGAAGCATCTTCCTGCTTGCTACAGCAGCGTTGAGCGCCACAGTTTCGGTCGATACCGGGGGCGTATTGGGCAGCTCCTTGGCCGCAACCTCTAGCACTTTGGCGGCAGGTCATAGAATCCGTGACCGCTATGATCTGCCCATTTCCCCGCCCACTTGAGAGCTTCCGGCCGTAGGGCTTGAAGAATGTATGCTGTTACGCAACGGAAACGTTATCATGAGCGGACGCAGCAGACTGCAAGGCGTCCTTCAGAGTGGGAGAATCTGAACCCCACCTTGAGTGTTTGCGCGGAAAATCTCCAAAATCAGACGATTCGGGAACCGACGCTGGGCCTCCGACGTCTTTTCCCGCAGTATTCGATGCACAGCGAAATGCAGAGCAGAGAGCCGCCAAGCAATCCGAGGCAAGGTCAGGGGACATCAAGTCGGACTGCGCTCGGCGAAGATCTGGATGTCATTGCGTGCGTGCTAGATGGCGATTCGGCTGCCTTTGAGGAGCTGGTCCGCAAGTATGAGAGACGCCTCCTGGGGCTGTTGCTTCACGCTTGTGGTGATCGAACACTCGCTGAAGATATGGCTCAGGAAGCCTTTGCTCGCGCCTACCGTAAACTAGATCTGTTTGCGGGCCACGCGCAGTTTTACACTTGGTTGGCCAAGATTGCGATGAATTTGCTGGTGAGCAATCAGCGGAAGAAACGCATCGAAAACCAAGTAAGTCGCGAAGGTTTCGACGTTGCTATGGACTCGGTTGGCGGCGATGCACAACCCGAACAGCAGCTTGAGCAAACCGAAATGCAGCGTAGCGTACGGGCTGCGATTGCTATGCTAGACGAAGAACGGCGTGCAGTACTACTACTGCGTGACTTTGATGGACTTGATTACGAGGCGATAGCAGAAACTTTAGAGCTCCCCGTTGGCACAGTTCGCAGTCGATTGCATCGCGCTCGATTAGAACTGAAGACTATTTTGCAACAAAAGGCCTCAGAGCTAGGCTTCTTCTAGACGATGACCGAACGCACTACAGGAATTGAAAACGAGCCTTTTGATTTCCAGGAAGAGTGGTTATCCGCTTACCTGGACGGCGAACTGACTTCGGAACAACGAAGTGCAGTTGAGGCGCGTTTACAATATGATTCCAACGTTCAGCAGATGCTGCTCGATCTTCAGAAAGTACGCAGTCTTGTCGCTGGCTTGCCTGCATGGCCCAGTGCTTTCGGGAGTCTTCGGGATTTTCAGGTTCCCGGCAATTCTGATGATGCAGCACTAGCTGAACCACCTGCAGCAGGCGAGGTTTTGCTAGAGTCAGCCAAGTCGGTAGAGAAACTAGAGCCACTGAATGAGAACACGACTTTCGACGCCCCTCAACAAAATGACAATGAGGAGCCCTCCAGCTTACCGCTCAAAATACAAACCCGTGAAAAGGTCTTGGGCACTAGTAGAGAAACGGAAGCCTCAGAAGTAACCCAAGCTACACAGAAAGAAACCGAGCCTGTAGCAGGGAAAGAAGCGATCAACCGAACTGAAACGCCATCGCAATGTGAGCACTTAGAAACGCCGAAACGGACAAGTCCCGAAATTGGTCTTGCAGGTAATTCCGACGAATCGGTTGATGCGGACAAGCAATCCAACTGGGATGACAGGGCAGACGAAGAAACAGCACTTGAAAGCCGAGACTCCGAACTGGTAGCTGCAGTTCGCGAATCAGCCAGTTATGCCATCGACGACAGGAAGCAATCAATTCTGCCTCGCATAGCAACGGCAGCCAGCCTGATTGCGATGCTCGGCTTGGGTTACTTCCTTTGGGAAGCCATTGCAGATTCGATAGGCGTTGCAGTCCGGTCTGAGAACTCTTCGGTCAAGGATCAAGTAGACATGAGCTCGGTCCGCGGTCGACCAGAATCAGACGAAAAATTCCCAGCCGCTCCTGGGGCTTCGACCGCTAAGAAGTCGGAAAACTTCTCAAGCGGAGAAGCGGCAGACGTAAGCGTAGACAGCACCGAGGACTTCGATGTACCTGAAGGGCGCTTGCCGTTCGCAGAAGCGCAATTGAAAGTTGCGCCACTTGCACAATCACGACTTCCAGAGCCGTCTGACTCTGATTTGGCAGGCAATTCTCAGGTCGACAAATCTACTTTGCCACCGACTGGCGTAGTGCCACCCGCGATAGATTTTCCCAGAGTTCAATCCAGAAGAATGCAGTCGGGTTTCGGCGAAAAAGAGGGCGGTGCCTCAACACGATCCATTGGTGAAGGAGAAGGAGGTTTAGCGCAGGAAGGCGGTGCTGGTTTGCCGCCAGCTGGCATGAAACAGGCTATAGTCGAAAGTACGCCAGCAGCTCCGGGCTTCGCAGCGCCCAAAATAATGAAGATGGAAAACGGATTGCATCTTGCCGAGTCGAAGGTAAAGGTTTCAGAATCAGCAGCCCCAGTGATTGAAATAACGCCTTCAGAGGATCTTCCCGATCAACCACTCAGCGAGTCTGCGTCGCTAGACAATGCACCGAGATTAAGCGGCAGAATTCCCACTCCACCTGCAAAGGCGGGAACTGAACCGGATAGCCAAACCACAATCATTGCAGGATTGGATCTTGGCTTACTGCCGCAACTGAATCGTCAGACAAAGGTACCTCTCAGTCGTTATGAGGTAGTCAGCGACGGAAGCTGGTCGGTAGATCAGATGAAGCAGGGCCTTTTACGGCTCAACAACCGCCATATGCAAAACGGTGCTCCAGAGGCAGCTATCGGAAAATTTGAGGGTACAACTGAGCTTTTGCTAAAGCAGCTTCTGGAAGATACCACTTACAAGAAACTTTCCCGCTCGCTCGCAAGTCGTGGAACTCAACAGCCGGTTGGAGAAGCTACCAATAGTGACTTTGCAGAAGGTGCCTCAGTTGATCTGGAAAAAGAAAGCATCGCTCCTGTGAAGTCAATCTTGTTGTTTACTCATCGAGCCGCAGCCGAAAAGCTTCTTCAATTCAAAAGTGTTTCGGAAGCTACCGGACATTACCTTTGGATCCGATCTCCCAACGGACGAGAAACCCCAGGCGACAAAGTTTTATTGCTGCTAAACCCCAAGCAATGACGCACCGAACGCAACTTTTCCGGCCGTTGCTTAGCCTTTATCTGCGCTCGAATACGAACCCTTTCGCGGCTTCCTATTCTCCCGGGTGCCCTTCCGACCAGCGAACCACTCGCGGCAGCCTTGTCTCTAGATTTTGGATTTCGAGCTAAGTAGCTTCGGCCAAAGAACCTGTCGCTTCAGGTGGTTCTCTCCTCCAGAAGATGTAGTAGCGAACTGCGAAATTCGTACAATTTGGGCATTGCGCGAAGCCAGTTCGGCAGGTACTTGGCCATCGCGTTGCCAAAGCCCCAAAAAACCACGACAACTACTCCATTTCCGGCATAACTCCGATGAGCGACCTCTCGGATTCGATCCCGAATCGATTTGACTTCAAGCAACAATCTGGCGAAATCTACGCAGCCTGGGAAGCAGATGGATGCTTCCACGCGAAACCAGATCCTGAGCGCAAGCCCTTTACGATCGTCATTCCGCCGCCCAATGTCACCGGGGCACTACACCTTGGGCACGCGCTCAACAACACCTTGCAGGACATTCAAGTTCGCTGGCACCGCATGCGCGGATTCGAAGCACTCTGGATGCCCGGCACCGACCATGCCGGCATCGCGACGCAAGCCGTCGTCGAAAAGCGGTTAAAGGAAGACGAGAACAAAACCCGGCACGATCTTGGTCGAGAAAAGCTTGTCGAGCGGATCTGGGACTGGAAGGCAGAGTACGAGACTCGCATCTTGGACCAACTTCGGAGCATGGGCTGTTCCTGCGATTGGGAACGCACTAGATTTACACTCGATGACACCTGTGCTAAAGCAGTTCGAACGACCTTTGCCGATTTGTTCGCCAAGGGATTGATCTTTCGAGGCAAGCGTTTGGTCAACTGGGACACCTACCTGCAGACTGCCGTCAGTGATGACGAAGTTTTTCACGCAGCCACCAAGGGCCACTTCTGGCACTTCAGGTATCCGGTCATCGACCCACAGGCTGGCGAGCCAACGCACGTCACGATCGCCACCACGCGACCCGAGACGATGCTGGGTGATTCTGCTGTTGCGGTTCACCCCGAACCGGAAAAGGCGCTTGATGCCGCCGAAGCACAACTGCGTGACAAGCTCCTGGCTGCACCCGAAAAAGAGCAAGAAGCAATTCAGCAGCAGCTCAACGCGTTGGCCGAACGTCGTACGACCCACTTGCCGTTGTTGATCACTCTGGCTGAAATGGCCAAGCGCGGTACCAAATTGATGCTGCCATTGCTCAACCGTCCGATCGACTTGATCGCCGACGAGTGGGCGAAACCCGAAATGGGAAGTGGCTGCGTCAAGATAACTCCTGCGCACGACCCTAATGACTACGAAGTGGGTCTGCGCTGCGGACTTGAGATGATAAATATCTTGAATCCAGACGGAACTCTCAACGGGGAAGCTGGTTCCTACCAAGGACTGACGATCAAAAAGGCTCGAACTCAAGTTGTCGCCAACTTAGAAGAGCAAGGCCTCATGGTTGAGATTGAAGATCGCGAGATCGACTTGGCCCACTCCGATCGCAGTAAGACACCAATTGAGCCGTACTTGGCGGATCAGTGGTTTGTCAAAATGGATCAACTTGCCCAAAACGCCATGGATGCTGTCACCGATAGCCGCGTCAAGATTTTCCCCGAGCGCTACGCCAAGGGTTACTTAGATTGGTTAAGCGAAAAACGCGATTGGCCCGTCGGTCGTCAACTCTGGTGGGGACACCAAATTCCGATTTGGACGCAAACTTTCGATTCCGCCGAAGCCGCAACTGCTGCCGCCGATGCCTTCAACACCCGGCCGGAAAAAGCGGAAGGACTGCTTAGTGCAACAGTCGAAGCTCCAGCTACGATTCACGTTTGCATTCGCGATGAAGGACACGCACTCGAGTCAGAATTAGAGCAGAGCGGCTACACGCGGCAAGAAGATGTTCTGGATACTTGGTTCAGTTCTGCACTTTGGCCTCACTCAACCTTGGGCTGGCCCGACAAGAACGCGGACCTCGACTATTTCTATCCGACCAACACGCTCATCACCAGTCGCGACATCATCACGCTGTGGGTCGCTCGTATGGTTTTGATGGGGCTGAACAATCTGGACGAAGTGCCTTTCAAGGAAGTCTATATTCATCCCAAAATCTTGGATGGTTTTGGCGAGGGAATGTCTAAGAGCAAAGGCAACGGCGTCGATCCTCTAGACGTTATGGACAAGTTCGGACCAGACGCGTTGCGTTTCGGATTGACTTGGTTGGCCGCAGAAACGCAAGACGTTCGAATGCCCGTTCAGTATGAATGTCCTCACTGCGAAGCAGTAATCAATCAAACGAAGAAGAATCGTGAGCTTGCGATTATCCCCTGCCCGAAGTGCAACGGAGTGTTTTCAACTCAGTGGGCCAAGACGGATGAAGAGAGGGCCCAACCCCGCGGCGCCGTTCTAAGTGAGCGTTTTGAACTTGCGCGTAACTTTGGCAACAAGCTCTGGAACGCTGCTCGATTTGTCATGATCAATCTGGAAGGCTTTGAGCCGCAGCAGCTTGACATCGCTAGCTTGCCGCTCGAGGATCGCTGGATCTTGTCGCGGCTTTCAACGACCACGCAGAAGGTCACCGAAGCGATCGGACGCTACCACTACAGTGATGCCGCGCGCTTGCTGTACGATTTCGCCTGGGACGAGTTCTGCTCATACTACGTCGAGATGGCGAAGCCGCGTTTTCAGGATCCTGAGAAGAAGTCGGCGACACAGCAAGTTCTCGCGCACACTTTGGATCAGCTGCTGCGACTGTTGCACCCGATGGTTCCGTTTATTACCGAAGCCATTTGGCAGCAAATGGAGCAATTCGGCTCCGTTCGCTGTTTGAATGGGCAGGCCGAGGAGCAAAAGTGGTTGATGCGATCGAGTTGGCCCGAAGCTAACCTGTCGCATCAAGACCGACAGATCGAAACACAGTTCGCTTCGTTCGTCGCGGCACTTGGAGCATTGCGAGAAATCCGCGCCCGCCAAGGCATCAAGCCGAAGGACACGGTTCGCTTCATGATCAACTGCGATGCAGATACGGTTGCCCTGCTCGAACCGATGCGTCCCTACTTTAAAGCTCTAGCTGGTGCAGAATGCGACGGGCTGGGAACGAGCTTCGAAGACCTTCAAGTTCCACCGGCGCAGATCAGCGTAGATGGCATGGAAATCTCAGTCGATTTAGGAGAATTCATTGATCTCACAGCGGAGCTCACTCGCAACGAGAAACTCGAAGCGAATCTGACGAAGCAAGCTGGTGGCAAAGAAGCCAAGTTGTCGAACGAGAACTTCATTAGCCGCGCTCCCGAAGACGTTGTCGCCAAGGAACGAGAAGCTCTCGAGGACTTGAAGCAACAACTCGCTGCAGTTCAGGAAACTCTCAAGCGAATAAGGGAAGCCCTGGGCGCATCGGAGTGATTCTCATCCAAACCCGGTGATACGTACCCAAGACTGGAACCAACCTTAGCAGGCTGCTGCCTGGACAGAGAACTTGCTGTTTCCCAGCCAATCGAAGCTGCGAGATAGCTGCGAAAAAGTGGGACTATGTTTCTTCGCTTCAGCAATATCGCCATCGCGATGCTGTACAGCGAAAGAATCGTGGACAGAAGAAGAAGGTCGTCGCCAAGAGCCCAAAAGGGAATTGGGGCAACCGTAACTCCGTTCTTGTTGCTAATGATTGTCTCTCACATCGACCGCGCATCAGACCACGCTACGAAATAGCGTAGAACAGTGTTCCTTCCGTTGGAATGCGTGGGACGACGCGTTGCCATCTGAAACTTGTGGTTTTCTTAGCGTTCTCGAGTCCCCCAGCGTCGAGTTGTTGCAACATGTTGCTAAAGCGAGCCAACGCCTGAGGCTGAGCGTAGAATAAAACCTTGCTTCAAGTTTCATGCTGAAAAGCTGCTAAGAATCTCGAATGCAGACTACTTTTTGCCGTAGATTTCTTCGGCTGTTTTGAGCTGTTCTTCGCAGATGGACCAACCCAACACATCCGAAGTTTCAGCATCTTCAGCTTTGCGGAAGAAGCACGAAGCAAAACCTTCGTGACATGGGGCACCGTGCTGGGTGACGAGCAGCAGGATGGCGTCAGCGTCGCAATCGACTCGGATTTCGTGAACATCTTGATAGTGTCCGCTTGTTTCCCCTTTTCGCCAAAGCTCTCGGCGGCTGCGACTGTAGTAGACGCCGCGGCGAGTACGAATCGT
>PKCQ01000285.1 GCA_002862265.1 Planctomycetaceae bacterium
TGCTGGGTAATGGTGGCGCTGACCAATCGCAGTATGTTCGCGAGTACGCCTCGGCATTGACGTCACAGGGAGAACTCGACGAGGCTCAGCTGTGGCTCAATCGATTGAAACAATTAGCTCCACGCGATGCTTTAACTTTTTCGGTTGAGGCTGAATTGCTATTCAAAGCAAGTGACTTCGGCGAATTGAATGATTTGATTCAGTCAAAATTCGACCAATCGAAAGAAGAGTTGCTAGCTGCCGCGCAAGCAGCAGAGGCATCTGCTACGGGGCTCGCCGCACAACCAGAGCTGCAGGCAAAGTTTTTTGTGTTGGCTGACAAAGCGTACACCATTTTGGGCTCAGCTTATCCAGAAATGGCATGGTTGCGGATAGCCTCTCTAGCGCGTCGCGGAGACATTAAACTTGCACTTGACTTGCTGAGACAAGCCCGAGAGCAGGTTACCATTTTCGCTGAAGTCGGCCAAGCGGCACTTCAGGGCGGGAAGGTTAGTGATCAGAAACTTGCCGAATTAGTGCGATTCGGGAAGCAATTGGATTCCGCGAGTCACCCAAATATTGGACTGCTGATGGCACTTGCAGACATTGAAAGCTGGCGAGGTAACGTCGAAAACGCGCGTTTGCACTATATGAGGGTGTTGGAATTGAGTCCCAACCATGTCCCCGCGTTGAATAATCTTGCAATGATGCTCGCGTTGAAGAATAGCCGTCTTGCAGAGGCAAATAACGCGATCAATTTAGCTGTGTCATCACGAGGGCCCTTCGACTATCTCCTCGATACTCGTGGCATGGTGCTACTTGCCATGGGAGAGGCCGCAATGGCCGAAGCAGATTTTCGCGCGGCACTAGCATCGCTACCAAGGGCCGACAGGCATTTCCATTTGGCCGAGGCACTGACGGCACTGGACCGAATTCCAGAAGCGGTTCAGCAGTTCAAGCTAGCGCTGAGCCTTGGTTTAAACAAAAGTGCATTGCACCCTCTCGAACGTTCGTCGTTCGATGAGCTCTCAACTACGTATAACTAGTGGTTGCACCCTAGCTGTAGACCAGTAAACAATATTCGCTTTGCGCATTTGACTCTGACCGCATTATTGCTTTCTGGGAGTTCTCCAACCGGTTGCGCACTGGGGTTTCCCACTGAATGTTAGAACTGGGATGGTCTCTGGTATCGTTCTTAAACTTGTGACCTGCGTTCAAAAAGCTGATTCATTCGAAGTGAGAGTAATCGCATAGAATCTGGCCATCATTCCAAGGAGAAGATGGCCATCAAGAATTCTCGATTTACGAACGAACAGATTGCCTTTGCACTCAAACAGAACGAGACGGGGGTAACGTCTTAAATCTTGCGAAAAAAATTTGAAAGGTGTTCCTTGAACTGTTAGGAAATGTTTTGAAAGTAAAACCTAACACCACAAGGAACCACCAATGGCCAGTGTACCAGAGGAATTGACGAAGACCAGCGTGATCAAGATCGACGAGAGTCAGCTTCGAGGACATGTCGACGAAGTTGTGCGCAGTTCAGTTGAAGAGACGTTGAATAGTCTGCTTTGAGCTGAAGCGGATCAATTGACTGGAGCGAAAAAAATACGAGCGCTTTGCGGACCGCTTTGATACGCGAGCTGGGAGTTACACTCGGAAGCTTTAGACAAAAGCCGGAGAACTGGAATTGAAAGTGCCACGTCTTCGTAAGCTGCCATTTAGGACACAGATCATCGAGCGTTATGAAAGATGCGAAACGAGCGTTGAGAAGCTTCGCGGCATGAAGCTGAACGAAGCCGCCAGCTGCGTCGAAGACGGAGCGTCCGAAAAGTTGAGCTACAGGTTCTTCCCGCGAGCCCATTGGATGCGTATCCGCACGAACAATACGTTGGAACGCATCATGGGAGAGATCCGCAGGCGAACTCGCGTAGTTGGCGGCTTCCCAGATGATAACTCCGCGCTGATGCTGGTGGCTGCAAGGCTACGGCACATCACCGGTACCCAATGGGCCTATGGCGTTTACCATGACATGAACGGCCTGGAGGAAGAACGAATGACCGAGACGGCCGCGAGTTGACCTCAGCTCCGGCTCGACAAAAGGGGCCTATCAAAAGCAGTTTAAGGACGAGACATCAAAATCAAATGTGCGCATATTGACGGACACTACCGATCAAGGATGGACCCCCACCGATCATCGAGACTAGCCCACTCGCAGCCAGCCAGTCCAGCAACTTCCTACTTAGATGTCTTTGGGATGTATCATCAACGATCCCGAACGAATACGAAAGAACTATAAGCAATAAGAATAAACAAACTGAGCTACTGACGACGAGCAGGCTACGAAACAGTATTCTTAGAGGCGTTGCTATCTGAATATGAATTTCGAACCTCGATGCGTACAGGGCGAAGATCATTGGCCTCGGGAACATTTCAGGACGATGGTCCTACTTTGGTTTAGCCCCGAGAATGATGAACAAGATGCGGTAGCTCAGGTACAAGTAGCTTGTCCATGGCGAGTTTGACTGCGTTGGAAGATCCGGGCAAGCAGAATACTAGCACTTGGCCAATCCGCCCTGCAAAAGCTCGGCTTAGCATCGTCGCGGGACCAATCTCCTCATAGCTGAGCACCCGAAACGTCTCGCCAAAGCCCGGGATTTCGATGTCGAGCAAGGGAATCACGGCTTCCGGCGTTTGATCCCTGGGAGAAATCCCGGTGCCGCCGGTGAGTAGTAAAACATCTAGTCTCTCGACCGCGGCGAAGGCGCGAACTTGCTCGGAAATTTGACTCGGTTCGTCAGGCACGACGATTCGCTTGTGCAATTGATGCTTTGCGTCTTCCATACGCTGAACAATTAGTTGTCCACTCTTGTCTGTCTCCAAGTTGCGAGTGTCGCTTACAGTGAGCACAGCAAATTTCAGCGAATTGGGGGCAGCATTACGATGTTCTTGAGTGCTGGTGGACATTTAGTTTTCCGTTAGTGGTTTGTATCTTCATCGCAGTACACGATTCGGTGGACTTGGATGAATAGTTGGTCAACTGGCGACTTGCGGCCAATCACATCCCGAAGTGTGAGCGAGGAATAGTCGCCTCGGTAACGCGCCGGGTTATGAAAGAGTTCATAACTTCGGTTCGTGGTCGCAGTGACAGCAGCCAACCAGCCCCTCGAGCGGATGCACTTCAAAGGTACGCAGTTATCGACGACTTCTGCTACTTGAAATAGCGAAGCACTCGGCGACGAGCACAGCATTAGTACAGCGCAGCACTTAGCGACAGGCATATATCGTAAACACACACCACAGATTGAATAGCACGCACTTCGGCGACTAAATTGCGAAAACCGAGAATCGAAATGATTCCAATCACGGTGATGATTTAGCCAGAGTATCTGGCCAAGCAGGTCGTGCGCGCGAAGCCGCTAGGAGCTTGGCGAATGGGAGTCGTTGGAAGCTCCTGCGCGGAAGTGCTTCAGCGTGTTCGTAAGCGACTCATAAAGCAGCTCGCAAAGATGCCGCCTACCGATCTATTCTTGGAGACGTTGCCCCGAGCAATGTGAGCAATGGAGGACGTCGATCAACCTGAAGCCATACGAAAGAAATGCTTTCTCGAACAAACCGGTCACGGTGGACCTCGCGGGTTTTCATTGGCAACTTGAAACTGGCCAGTGCGCCGCTCGTATTCCAGACTTACGCTGCAACTTGATTGGAACCACTAGAGATGGCAGTTTCCAAATCGTTCCTGCGCAAGTTCCAGACCTTCGCTGGAAGCAGAAGATCAACGAGGATGAGTCGATCTTTCATTGCGACTTGCGTCGGACTCGCCGATTTATCTTGCCTGCCAGACGTCTGGTTCCAAGTTGTGCGTTTCGATTTCTTGTCGACCTGATTTCTCTTGCTGGAACATCAAAATGGCTCCGATTGCAGTGTTTTGCTCCAGGAACTCACGCGATGCCTCCACACCAAGGACAAACAATGCGGTCGCCAAAATGTCGGAGATAGCGGCGCTTGGGCAAAGGACAGTGACACTCATCATTCCTTGCGCTGGCCAGCCCGTGCGCGGATCAATGATGTGGCTGTAGCGTTTGCCACCGAAATGAAAAAACTGTTTGCCAGAACCACTGGTTCCTAGAGCCCCATCGATCAATCGAATCGAGCCAAGATGTTCTTCCCAGCGCCAAGGGTGCTTGAGTGAAACTTTCCATCCCCCGTCCGAGTTTGCACTATGTCGATTCCCTCGCGCGGTAACGGAGCTAAGACCACCGTGAATCATGAAGTCTTCAATACCGTAGTGCCACAAGTGGTTGGCTGCTTGGTCCAAGGCGTAGCCTTTGCCGATTCCGCCAGGGTTCACGCGTGCTTCTGGATGTTCCAGAGTCGCAGAAGAACTTTCTTCGCCGAGCCGGATGAACTGGCTGCCGACCGACGAAAGTGCTTTGTCAATCGCTTCTTGCTTAGGCTTCTTGCCGTCTCGACGTGAAAAGCCCCACGCTTCAGACAGGGCTCCAGCCGTGATGTCGAAGGCTCCGTTGGTCCACCGATGCGCTGACTGCGCTAGTGCAAGCAGTTCCAAAGTACCTTGCGACAATCCGACTGCACGCTTCGCACCGAAACGATTCAGGTTGCTCAATTCGCTATTGGATTTGTAAACGCTAAGCACCCGCTCCTGCTCGCCAATCACGTCCAAAGCTTCCAGTGCTCTGTCGCTTGCGTGGGAGTATTGGTGTTGATTAAGCAATACCTCAAACTCACACGCCATTGCTGGCCGAGCGATTGAGAGTAGTAATCTATCTGGAAACGATGCCACCGATGTCGGCGCATCGTCGGCCGTTTCTGTTTTTTTGTCTTTGCTTCTGCAATCTGGGCTGCTCTCGGGCGGGCTTTGTTCAGCCGCCTCTGCTTCCACCACTCCGTGGTCTTCCTGCTCGGCTTCTCGAGTCGAGTCGACGAGACGATCGATCCAAGTGATAAGGTCTTCAGTTGAGAAGGAAGGCATCTGAGGTCATTCGAGGAACAGACTTTGCGCGCGCTGCAGGCTGAAAGGCGGAAGGCGAGTCAGAATCGACCGGTTCAAGCTCGTTCTTAAGCAGCATTCCCGTGCGCGAATCCACTTTTCAGGAAGCCCTTTGGCCGGTCGCCTTAACCCGCTGCATGGAAGGCTAATCCAAATGAACGGGACCGCACAACCCCAGGCACCCAATTGACTTGGCAGTGAGGCTTCGTGCCTTCAATGGCCTGTCATGGAAATGAGAAACGAGCGACCAACGATACAACTCTGATCGCTCGTTTTCCTAGGTTTCTAACGGCATCCGGAGCCAGTGACTCCAAGTTAAATGCTACTTGTCTTCTGCGGCGGCGTTGCACTCATCGCAAGTCCCGTCGCTGCAGCAAGCTTCCTTGTCGCCTTTCGCACAGCAACCGTCTTTGCAGCAATCAGCGCCACAGCACTTCTCTTTGCAGCAGTCCTCGGTGCAAGTAGCGGCATTTTCGGTGTCAGCTTTGCAGCATCCATCCTTGCAGCACTCGGCACCACAGCACTCTTCTTTACAGCAATCACCAGTGCAGGCTGCGGCAGTTTCGGTCGCAGCAGGTTCGTTGCTCTCGGCAGTCTGCTCAGGCAATTCCTGGCAGCCAACCATTCCAACAAACAGGGCGCATAGGGCAAACATAGAAATAAATCTGGACATAACGTCTCTCCAGTAAGGAAATTAGTTTGAATCGAATCTTGAAAAATAGAGCGAACGAGAAAATCGTTATTCGATCCAAACTCCTAACAATGCTTGCCGCTGCCGATTCGCCTGTGGCAGAACATCCGATCGGTGTTCAATCGATGTGTCAGCACGGGACTGGAGGAAGACAAAGAGGGATTCAGCTGTCAGAGCGACGGGAGCTGAAAGAATTTGTGGCTCGTAAGGTTCAACGCGAAGACCACTGTCCTGGCAATTTTCGCATCCTTCATCGGAGGCGTTTTCGTCGTCGATTGCATTTGACGAATCTGAAGTCCGCGAATCACTACAGTTACGATCGCCACAGCACGACGACTTCGATTCTCGTTGGGGTTGGCAACAAGATTCGTCACCACAGGTAGCTCCCGAGTCGGAAACTTTTGCTTTACAGAAGCAAATAGCTTGTGCGCCGCAACAACATGATTCCAGGAAAAAATTCGGGACTACTGCCAGCAGTAGCACCATTGCTACCCTAGCTGCTCGACAAAGCCTAAAAATTTTCCTGCGATTCAAAGAGATTATTCCCAATAAAAATTAATTCAGCAACCTTACGGTACGACTCAGTTCGCCTGAAATCAAGTGATAAATGCATCCCACTTCCATCATTCTTCTGCCCAGGATTCCCACTGCTCGTCAAGCCACTTGGAGTCTGGAGCTTCGTCAGTGACCAGGATGCGGTAGCGCGCTGAGTAAGGGTGCTGCTTGTCGATGGAGAACTTGCCGTCAACGCAGGGGGAATAGGCGAAGTAGGGCTTGGTGGGATGCAAGCGAACGGTTTGCGGAGCGCGAAAATTGCTGGGATGGGAAAGCACGGCAATCGTGGCGGGTCGGGCGTCGATATTGCCGGTGAGTGCGACCCATTTCGATTTTTGGTGATTGCCTTCGATGCGGTTTGATCCGAGATTATTTAGAAAAGAACCTGGCTCGCGAGAGCCCTTCCGCAACTCGTCCTTGTCATTTGAAGTCAACCATTCCGATCGAGCGCGAAGAGCAAAACCTCCGTAGCGATTCTGTTTGATGACCAGCGGCGTATCGGTGAGTGCCGTTTGCTTCAAATTCAGGTCAAAACAATTGTAATAATCTTTTGTCTGATAGACGGTGATCTTCCAGTTCTCTTTCAGTATGTCGACCTGAGGTTTTTGCTCCGCGCGGTGAATCAACTCCACTTCAAACTCGCTGCCCCCGTCCGTCTGTTTCTGGTATCGGACCCGCTCGTGCAGAACTCGACCGGTGCCTTTGGCAAGATTCCAGAAGTCGATTTCACGTTTCGCGTAACTAGTTTTTACCCAAGCGGTGAAGATGCCATGTTGATGGGGATGATCCGTGGGGAACATGTCGGTAATCACTCGGCCATTTGGCGTCATCACTGGGTGCAGGCAACCACTCCGGTGATAGATCGCATCAATGCCTGCCGGAACGGGCGGCGATTTTTTGTTGTAGGCCAAAACGACTTGTTCGCCGCGAAGCACTTCAATGGTTTCGGGGCTTTCGCTGAAGCCGAGCTTATGAGTATTGGATTGACAATAAGCTTTCGGCGCTAGCGGCTGTGAGAGAACAAGCAAGAACGCGATGAGCTTTAATGGAGACGAGGTTTGCATATCGATCTATGGGTTTGAGGGGTCGGCACGAGCGGCGAGGCGTGTTACGAAATATGGTCCAATAATCGTCGGAAAAGCTTCTAGCTTATCCAGGTGCAGTGCGACTGAGTCGCTACGCTCCCAGATTCGTGAACTCATCCGCTACGGGGTGTGGATCACAATTCGTTTTCGTGTTGTAGGATTCTCTTTCATCCAAGCTTGGATACGCTTCACCACTTTGGGATACTGTTGCGATTCATCCGTGCGTTCTTCCAAGTGGTTCTCCACTGCGTGATTGAACAGGAGCATGGAACTGCCGTCTGCCGGTATGACGGCTTTGAAACAATCGTAGCGAATGAAGTGCTTCCACCGCGCTTCTTCCGGAACTCTGGATTCTAGCTCAGCTATGATTTCTTCCAGCTCAGAGTCATTGATTCGATTCTCCCATTCGTTCGGATCTAGTGAGCGATCGTAGAGTTCCGCACTTCCGTCGAAGTACTGAATGTATCGCCAACGCTTGGTTGTGATCGCGTGATTGCCTCGCCCAAAGGTAGTCACCGTTTGATCGGCCCACTCAGAACTCGGGTCCTGAACCAGCGGAAGCAAACTTGTGCCTTCCAATCCATCGTTGGGTCTCCCGCCAGCCATCTCCGCCACCGTAGGGAAAAGATCCAGCAGGTTCACAGGGCGATCACATTTGCTTCCAGCTTCGAAACCAACTGGTTGAGCTGAACGCGGAGGTACGATCAACAATGGAACGCGTGTCGCGCGTAACCAACCGGTTGCTTTTCCCCAATGTTCTTTTTCCCCTAGATGCCATCCGTGGTCTGACCAAAGAACGATCCAGGTGTTTTCCGCGTGCTCACTTTTCTCGAGGTTTTTCAGCAGGCCGCCGAGTAAATAATCGACAAAAGTCACCGTGGCCATGTAACTGGAAACTGCATTCCGCCACTCGCCATACTTGACGACCGTAGCGTGCGTTCCAGAAGTCGTTGGAATCAACGCATAGTCTCGACCGGCCTCCGAAAGATCTGCCAAGTCATTCTTCAAATGCGGCGGCAAGACCGTAGTCTTGGGCGGGTACATGTCGTGAAAACGCTTTGGGGCATACAGCGGTTGGTGCGGCAAGTGAATTCCGACGCCGAGAAAGAATGGCTTTTCATAGCTCTTCGTCAGCCGCTCACCGCACCATTTTACAACTGCTGCATCGCGAAACTCTTCGTCGGGGATATCGAGCGGTCCCCAGTCAAAAGTATGGGTG
>PKCQ01000286.1 GCA_002862265.1 Planctomycetaceae bacterium
GCAATGTCATGGGCAAAGCCCTCACCGAATACTTGGTTTCGTTCGATTGGCTGCTCCGATTCCAGGTTTGGCAGCAGGTTCAGTCCCGGCAGATCATCAGGCGATTTCGTCCCAGCGGCAGCCAGCATGGTTGGAACCAGATCGATACTGCTGACAAGTTCTGGGCGATCGCTTGGCTTAAATTTATCCGGCCAGCGCAAGAAGATTGGAGTTCGGACGCCACCTTCATATGGTGTCTGTTTCGAGCGAGGCGCATAGCCATTTTTTTGGGGATTCTGGATCCAGCCATTGTCGGTCACGTAAACGACTAGTGTATTGTCTGCGATGTTGCGATCATCCAACATCTTCAGCAGCTGTCCGCAAGTCTCATCGAACCAATCGCACATCGCATAGTACTTAGCGACTGTGATCGGCCGGTCTGGCGATTTGTACTTGTTCAGGAGTCGTTCGGGCGGAGTATGCGGAGTGTGGGGCAAAAAGGGAGCGTACCAGAGAAAGAATGGTTTTTCCCTGGTCAAGGAGTGGTCGATGAACTTCTCAATGGGTTCCAGCCCTTTGCGGCCAATCGCCAAGCCGTCATCACCATGACGGCCACCCGGTTTGGGAAAACCTCGAGTCATTCCATCGGTGAATCCGCCACGCGCGAAGTTGCCTTCCCACCACTTTCCGCTTTGATGGCTCAAGTAGCCCTTTTCGCCTAGCAACTCGGGCAGGGTGCTGAATCGATCGATGTTCGCGATCAGGTCTGCCCGTTGCTGATTGTAAAGTTTGGAATCCCGCGCTGCGTACTTTGGAGAGGGATCGTTGCCGGTAACCATATGGCGATGGGCGTACTGCCCAGTTACCAGCGTCATCAAGCTCGGCCGACAAAGAGCGGTTGGCACATAGCCACGACGAAACAAGACGCTTTCGGCAGCCAGCTTATGCAGATGCGGTGTTTGGATCGTGGGGTGTCCCATGAATCCGTAGTCTGTCCAAGCCTGATCATCTGACAAGATGAGCACGATGTTCGGTGATGAGGCTTTAGCTTTCGCCTTAGTTTCGGCATGCAATTTTGAAGCGCTGAAAGCAACGAAAAGAACGAAGGCAATGAGGTAGAGTCGAATGCGCGGATTCATAAAACTGCTTTTTAGAACGGAGCAAAACTTGACAGTAACAAGCGCGGTAACCAAGGAGCGCTATCACCCAGATGGCACACTACTCCACCAACGGTAACTCAATCACAATTTTTTTTCCACCACGCAGAACGGACAGTTCCAGCGCCTCGCCGACTTCATGATTGAGTTTTACCCAAGTATTGAAAGCGGCATTGTTTTCTGGAACGGCGACTCCATTGGCTGCGATGACCACGTCGCCATTTCGCAGCCCGGCGTTTACGGCAGCCTTGCCGGCTGTCGTTCCACGATTGATCCACTTCACGAGTAGGCCGTTTTGATCTGCCTCTAAGGAGTACTTTTTGCGCTCGTTTTCTTTGAGCTGAGGCATCCAAATGCGTAGCTTCGGACTGAGGGAGAAAATGCTGGCTCGCCAACTAATATCTGTCTTTTTCCAATCTTTGCTGGTCGTCATTGAAGCCGTCGAGCCGTCAGCAAAACGGACATCGACGCGCTGACCAGCGCTAGGTTTCAAGTGATGTAAGACCCATTGAAAGTCTGCGACCGAAGTTATCACCTGCCCGTTGACTTGGTCAATTTCTTGCCCGGCTCGAAGACCTGCTTTCTCCGCTGGCGAATTTGGCGTGATTTCAGTAATCGTCCGTCCATCACGAACACTTATTTTTAAGCCGAGATTGGATGGGTAAGGGTAGCGCCATAGCCTCTCGTTCGACAATGAATCAGTGTGCTCCCACAATTCGTTCTCTGCATCGTGGATATTGTGGCAGTGAATGCAATGTGAGCGAGTCGTCTGAGCTTCTTTCATCAGCTTGGGCTCAAGCATCGGGAGATCACGAGGCGTTTTCCACTGCTTCTGTGGTGGAATCTTGTCCGCAAAAAGAGCTTTGTTGTTGGGGTAGTCTGCGTGCAAATCGAGAACTTGGTTCATCGTACTGACCAAACCATTGACCGAATTGAACGCGTCCGCACCGGCTGCGCTCTGAGTTCCATAACGAGCGTAGACTGTCCCATCTGCGTTGAGAAACATGCCTGCCCAATTCAAATCGTGATCGAATTGAAATCGAGTGAGATCGACACCCTTCATTTCGACTTGCCGAACGCTCACGAATTTCTCACGAGCAAGTTGCTTGATTGCTTCGTTCCCATTTGCTACTTCGCCATCGAAGCCCAAGCAATCGATGCAAGGTACGCACCAGAAAGTGATGAACAACGGCTTACCGGTTTTCTTCGCTTCGACGAATCCAGCCTCGATGTCTTTATAGATCCAATGTTCGGCTTTCTCTGCATTCAAGTCCTCAAGACGCTTCCTGAGTGCTTTGTCGTCAGCATTAGAGTGTTCGAGACAGAATGAAAAAAAGAGGAACGAAGCCATGATGGTGAATCGCATCCGATACTTTCACTTGAAAATGAATTGAGTAGGGAGACTTTAGAGACGCAGGGTGATCGGGAACCAGAGAGAGTCCGGACGGCTCATGATCGCGATTCGTCGATGTTGGCAAGCGTTAATTGATCGCCAGAAACTTCGGGCCATACTGCTGACGTTATACCTCTGCGAGGGGCGTCTGGTGTTATCGCGTTGAGTATTAGAACACGTTCAAGCAGTGAATTTGTGCGCGGATTGAGCCGACAAGCCAATCCAACCTGCACGCGACGGAGGAATGGGATTTGCAATAAACTCATTTGCGACCGGTTTCATAGCAATCCCCACGTGCACACGCCCACCTTGTGGGCCTTGTCATCCCCGAGAACGCTAGGGACTGGTTCTTCTATTAACCAATTGGGATAACCGGGAGAGAGATAACATGCGCTCCGCGCAGACGATCTTGCTACTGCTCACCGCAACTTCGTTATTTAATCTCAACTCTTTGTGCCAAGCTGAGGAGCCGAGTGCTGAGCGAGCAGGGACAACGCAAGCCTTTGCTTCCGAGCTTCAGTACGTTCCTCGGGATGCACTGGCAGCAGTTGTGTTCCGCCCGAACACGCTGTGTGCCGCCACTCAACGCGCCGAGCTACCAGGTCTCGCGATGTTGGGCAAACTTCCATTCGAGTTGAACGAGCTCAAAAGTGTTACAGCTGTCGTCGTACCTCAGATTGAAGAGGGGGCAGTCGGCTATGGTATCGTCCTACGATTCCGACTTTGTTGCCTTGTCCCGCCGCTGAAACAGGTAGTCTCGTACGCCTAGCAGGGGGCTCTGGCATCAAGCTAGAACTGTCTGGCGGCAGATGCTGGACGACGATGAAAGCACAGCCCGTATTTCGCCCACTTGCTTGGAGAACTTTTCGATACTCTTCAGACCGCCTGCGAAAGCCCCCACTTCCGACCACTCACGCCTGGAGCGTTTCTCTGTCATGATGTTTGGGAGAGGTCGTTTCGGGGATTCACTGGAAATATTGCTCTCGAACGTGGGCTGCAGCGCTAGAAATGACGCCAAGAAGTTTGTCGCAGCCAAAAACGATTTCGGTTCGTGTCAGGTTTGAGCGAACAGAAATCCGCTCAGGCGAGCTCTTCGAGGACTTCGCCTTCATCCATCAATACATGAGGGCGACGGCTTGAATCATAAATAATTCGCTGAGGAGAAATGCCGAGATGTTGGTAGATTGTCGCAATCACGTCAGCGAAAGAAATTGGACGCTCCGTTGGCTCTGCCGCCAGCTTGTCGCTCGCGCCAAGCACTGCACTGCCGGAGATCTTGCCTCCAGCCATCATGCCCATGGAAAGCTTTGGCCAGTGATCGCGTCCACCTTTTTCGTTGTACTTTGGCGTCCGCCCAAATTCTCCCCAAGCCAGAACGAGTACGTCTTCCAACATCCCGCGTTGTTCAAGATCTGTGATCAATGCATGAAAGCCAAAATCAAACATTGGCCCGAGGTGTTGCATTCGAATATTATTGTCCGCGTGCGTGTCGAAATCGCTAAGCGATAGACTCACCACTCGCACACCGGCCTCGATAAGGCGCCGAGCGAGCAAGAACTTTTGGATCGCATCCGGTCCTTCGGTGGTGTACGTTTGCTTCCCTCCCCACTTTGTCTTTGGCGTGTAGTGCGCCACCATCTCTGGTGACTCAGCATCTAAATTCATCGCGTCCGCAAAAGTTCCACTTGTCAGGACGCGATAAGCCTGTTGATGAAATTCGTCCATCGCTTCCATCGCCCCGCTGCTATCCAGTTGCTTCTTGAAGCGATCTAGCCCCCTTAGCAATTCGAGGCGGTTGTCGAGCCGCGAAACAGAGATCTCATCGATCATACGCAGCGAGGTCTTGTGATTCTTGCCCAGTCGAGCAAGCTCACCTTTCATGCCTTCCTCGAGTTCTCGATGCCAGCGATCCGAGATATCCGGCCGAAAGGCTTTAACGCTGGGACCGAGAAAACCCGGTCGAGCACTGTTGCGCACCAGAGGTCGACCCTGCATCAGATCCACGAAGTTGGGAACTTGGTCTACAGGTGAATTGAACAAATGGTTAACCACACAGCCAAGTGCAGGGCGGCCGCCGGCAGCTCGAAGGACTTTTTCGTGATAGCCCGACTGACATTGAAAGGCATGATGTTTCCCATCGGACCCGACCAACGACCGGAGCAGGGCAAGGCGATCGATTATTTGCGCGCACCTGGGCATCAGCTCCGTCAATTGCACACCTGGAACATTCGTTGAGATCGGGCGAAAGGGGCTCCGCAATTCGACAGGAGCCTGTGGCTTGGGGTCGATCAGATCCATCTGAGGTGGTCCGCCATCCAGGTGTAAAATGATGACGGACTTCTTTGAGGGCCCTTTCGGTGATCCAGCTGCAGAGTCTTCGGCGGCCAGTACATCAGGGAGACTCAAACCGGCTAGTCCGAGCGAGCCAGCGTAAAGAACGCTCCTACGCTCGATTCCAGTGCAATTTGTAAATCTATTGCCAGATCGAAAAATAAGCATGCGTCGTCGGCCTCGGCGGGAGGGAAACTGAGCGGACAAGTTCAGCGCGACCTTTAGAGAAATCCTGTTGTAGCATATCTCAAGGTTTAAAGACCAACGCGACCTAGCATGCTCACGATTGAGCATCGTTTGAGCCTGCGCATTTTGCTGACCCGAAGCGTGAGAGATGGACACCGGAGAATCGCTCGCTTAAGGCGAAATGGCTAGCGTCGGATGCCCCTTTAGCCGCCGAGCGTTTGCTCCGGTACTACTACCGACTAAGTATGTGCACCGTTGATTTTCGTACGCCCCAGTAGGGGCGCGGGGGATGATCCGTTCTCTATAGCTATCTACGTTGACGCCCTATTCCCAGCCAAAAACCGAACAGGCCGCTGGTACCAATCATCAGCTTGCCACTCATCGAGCTCCACCAAATACCGTTGCTCAGGTAATGCCCAAAACTGTGTTGGTCTACAAGCACCCAATTCGAATAACGCATAAAGATCGCGGTAGCAATAGACACGCTGGCCGCCACGATGCCAAGCGGGATCGAGCGAATTTTCGATAAGTACCCGCAGCCCAAGCCAGCTAGTGCCCCCGGCAGCGCCATGAAGACCATGCCGAATTGAAGTGTGTAGCGGTAAAGATAGAAGGCCACGATGGCTCCGGTGATCGCACCGACTACTCCGAGTGCATAAGAGACGGCAAGTGTTTGTGCCGCACCAGAGGCAGAAGGTTGTTTAGTGGGGTCGTACATCTCGTTCATTTTGTCCTCGATTTCCCTGGCTCTCGGATGTGAAATCGGCGTAGCAAGCAAAACGGCAAGCCTGCTATCCTTCCGATTGCTCCAAGGATGATCCCACCCTCTCCGTTCATTTGCGAAAGCTAGCAAAGTGTCTCGGTTGCTGACTATTCTACGCGCTGCGCACTGCCGAAGCACCCACCATTACTTTGCGATCGATGCACTTTCTCACATCACCTCTCCTCAGGGGAAACTGCTCGCAAATCTGCTTCTAAAGCATCATGACGAATACTTGGTCGGCGCCAAAGCACCGGACAGCAACTTCAAGGACTTCAAGAACCATGTAGTGCACATCAGCGACAACTGCTGGGGCGGGGCTCTTTCGGCATGCGACCAATGGTGGAAGCAATCGGTCGAGTTGCTGAATGAAGGCAAGTGGAAGAAGGCAGCGTTTGCGATCGGAGTGCTGAGCCACTACTTTACCGATCCGATCATGCCTTTGCACACCGGGCAGAGTGAACAAGAGTCGATGGTGCACCGCCCGATGGAATGGAGTGTTTGCAAGACTTACGATGAAATCTATGAACTCGCCAAACAATTGGCTCGGCAATTTGAACTTAACGAAGAACCCGGTTGGCTTGCTGAGGGTCTGAAAAAAGCTGCGACTATGTCGCACACGCATTACGACTGGTTGATCGACGAGTACGACCTTGCCAAGGGCTGCAAGAAACCACCAGAAGGTCTCAATACGGAGTCACGCAAGGTGCTGGCGGAACTCTTTGCGCTGGCCATCGGCGGTTGGGCCAAAATCTTGGAACGCTTGGCCGATGAGACGACTTTACCGATGCCCGAAGTTTCTCTGGGCCGAACGACTTTTCTCGCGACAATCGACATGCCGCTAGCCTGGGTTGTGCGAAAGATCTCTGACACCAATGAGAAGCTGGCGGTGGGGCGAATACTGAAAGAGTTTGAAGCCACGGGCAAAGTCCAAAAGAACTTGCCTCGCGAAGCTCGAGCGCTGAGAAAAGCAAAAGAAGCGGAACTCGCCGCCGAGATGGCTTCACAGCTGCGGCCCGCCAAGAAGCCGAAGCCGACTTCAATCTCGTCCGATGAGCTAGCCCACCCAGTCAATACTGCGGTGGCAGAAGACGCTACTCAGACCAGCAAAGCGGAACGAAGTTTGCATTGGGATCATGATTTGGTGGATGCACCCTCCGTTGGCCCCAAAACAGCCAAGCGGTTTCGCAAAATCGGCATCGATACAGTTCGCCAATTCTTGAATGCGGAGCCTGAGGAGCTTGAGGAACAGTTGAATGCTCGGTGGATTACCATCGAGCTTCTATTGCAATGGCAGGACCAAGCTCGGCTTGTCTGCCAAGTACCGGACCTATGCGACTACAAGTCTCAGTTGTTGGTCGCAGTGGGCTGTCGCAACCAGGCAGCCTTAGCAACGGAAGATGCATTTGACTTGGCAAAACGCATTGAGCAGTTCAGTCAGACCTTGGCAGGTAAGCGCATTCTCAGACGCAACCGCGTGCCCAGTCAAGATGATATCGCCGAATGGATTACCTGCGCATCGCAGGCCCATTCCCGCGTCGCCTGATTGGTCTCGTCAAGCTGAAGCGTGGGGGTTGTTGGCTAATTTGCCGATCGGTGCGCCCGGATGGGAAGTGTCGAACGTCTTGAAGACATCCGCTACGCAGCATTCCCTCGACTAGCCGCCGGCTAGTGCTGCGACGATGAGAATCTCAGTGTTTCCTGTAAGCCGCGTGTCTCCGCCATCTAGCTCGCGAAGGTTCTTACTGCCGACAAAAACGTTGACGAAGGAAAGGACCTCTCCTTTGGCATCCAGCAATCGCGGCTGCAACTCAGGAAACTGTTCGCAAAGCGTTGCAAATGCGTCGCCAACGGTTTCGGCGTCTATCTCATGCGTCGCCTTGTCGTCTGCGAGCCCTCGCATGTTGGCAGGCAACTTTATAGTTGCTCTCATGCTTTACCTCCTTCGATGTTTCCGCAAGACTCACAGTTTTCGCGACGTGAAATCGGTAGCGTATGAAAACTCATGTCGCGCAGATCGTACTGCAGCAATCTGCCGAGCAATGGAGTCCCGATGCCTGCGACAAGCTTGATGACTTCCATTGCGGCCATGCAGGCGACAGAACCAGAGACTGCTCCAAATACAGGGAATTGCCTAGTCCAACTGGGGGGCGCCTCAGGGTAAAGGCATCGTAGGCAAGGCGTTGCGCCGGGGACAATTGTGGTGATCTGTGCTTCGAGTTCATACATTGCACATTCCACTAACGGCTTTCGTTGCCGAACCGCTTCAGAATTCATGGCGAAGCGTTCTGGAAAAAGTGGAGCGCAGTCGACGATGATGTCCACTTGATCTACTAACCGGGCGACATTTTCGTCATCCACATTCTCAGGAAAGCCAACTACCTCAAGACGCGGATTCAAGTCCTTCAAGCGCCGAACGATAGAATCTATCCGGGGCTTGCCGAGATGATCGTGAGTCATCAGGAGCTGCCGGTTTAAGTCGCTGTGCTTGACGTTGCCAGCATGGGCAATCACTAGTTTGCCGATGCCGGCGGCGGCGAGCTGATAAGCGACGCCCCCCCCCACTCCGCCAGCTCGGGAAATCATCACTGATGCGTCCTTCAACTTCTGCTGACCCGCTTCGCCGAAATCTGGCACCCACATCTGCCACTCTGGAGCGCGATGGTAGCTGTGGCGCCCAGACAAGGCCCGGCGGCCGCACCGGCCGGCCGGGGCCG
>PKCQ01000556.1 GCA_002862265.1 Planctomycetaceae bacterium
CGCCTTGATCGGTTCTGTTTTAATATCCGCAGCAGCCTGTTTGCAGGTATTCAGCCACAAAGATGCTGGCTATAGCGGCCGATGTCAAATAGATAGCCGTTTGAGCTCGCAAGGGGGCGTTATCTTCCGCTAGAGAGGATCCCGCCCCGATTGGCAGGTCTCGAGCACTGTTTTAGTAGCTCATCTACGCAGGACGTGCCAAAGTCGACAGCCCGGGTGCAAGACTGTGTTATTAAAGCAAAGCTAGTGTCGTCTTAACAAGTACCGTCTGTCAACGGCTTCGAGATTCGTCATTATTCCGCGAAGTCCATGTGCATGGACACCAGAGTATTTTTATTGCGAAGAGCAGATCATTATGCTCCCGGAGTGTCCACACTGCTTCATGCGAGTGATTTCATCGAAAGACTGAATCTGCCCGAGTTGCGGGACAGACATGGCGGCTCCACCTGAGGACTCGGGCGTGTCAGCCCGCGTTTCGACACGCACCAAATTCCCGAACATTCGCCATCCTGGTGCCTTCAATACAACGAAGACGGTGGAGACTTCCGAGTAAAAATAAGTCGGTTGAGGAACAGGAGCACGCGGATAGCATTATACTCTCTACGTTTCTTTGGGCTGCCTCAATTATTTTCTGGCCTCTTGCCTTTGTGGTTCAATTTCTAGGGCTAAGCAGAAATTAACAATACTTGGATACAGAACTTCGATTGAACATCCCAACCTGCGGATCCTGTGATGCAATGGAAGCTACCATCGTTGCTTGTTCGATTGCAAAGTAGAGTACGACAATGCTCGTAGATCGTCGATTCGCGAAATAGATCTCGGCCCACAATGAGTTGGTAATTTGGTTGCATGATTGTGTCCCAAGGTCGAGGTGGCTCACCTGTAGTCCATCTGGAATCGAGATCGGCTGGCAACCATTCCGAGCGAAAACAGCCTGATAGCCTAAATCAAACTGGGCTCGGAGCGAACGCGTTAGGGAAGCTAAAATGCCTGCATGGACGAGGAACAAAAAATAGGTGCAAACAGATGCGTAAAAGCAATATTGCTTTGCTGTGCTTTGGCAGTGGGATGCGCCCGATACTTCGAACTCGATCCGCAAAGCAACGAATCTATTCTCAGCCAGGAAGGAAAATTCCAAATTGGCTCATCGTCTATGGCTCCTCGACTTCCAGGGCCACGTCTGTCGATTGATTGCGGACGATGCGGCCAAGCCTCAGAAATTTCGTTGGAAGACTATCGCGAGCCCGCGCTATCCCGCGGGCACCGATGTCCATTCTGCGGAAATTCCATTGCTTTGCGTTGTGATCATGGACGCAGGTTGGAGATCAACACGCCAACGAAAAGCAAGGCTTTGAAATATGAGTGCGAGATTTGCAACGAAGGTACATCGCAGTGCGGATATGTTCCTGGTGCCATCGTCGAGCCCAAGCTTGTTGCGTCTGTCCAGCGATGGGAGTGTGTGCTGATTCGTGCTGATGACCGCGCGCAGCCTTTGCTCAAACGCGTCCTGGCTTTGCCGGGTGAAAGTGTTGAATTCAAAGAAGGAGAGTTATTCCTAAATGGAGAAATGTTTTTGAAATCCATTCCGGAATTCAGAAGCGTTGCAGTCCCGATCACATCTCTTCGGCATCCGGTCGGGAATTGGAAAATTGCGGAGGAGCGGCTCCAACCTCCGGCGTTTAGCCAGGAGAGACTAAATCTCTCGGCCGAACAAGAGCTTCTCTGGGAATACGCTGAGCCCGCCCCAGTTCATACTCATGAAAAAGCACCGAAAGACTGGCTGCGAGCAGCTAGAATCCACGACGGTTTAGCACGTAACGCTGCGACTTCGACCGACCTGCGATTCGTTGGGGACTTCTGTTTGAACATCAAGCTGGAAGAACAGATTGCAGTGCCGGTTGAACTCGACTGTCAGATTGGAGAACAGTTGATCACCTTCGTCCTCGTGCCTTCGGCGAGCTCATCGACAACTCTTGCGGCTGCTCCCAACCAATTCATCTTACAAGTTGCCGACGAAGCGACGGTCGCATTCTGTGACGGAAGAGTCTTAGCCTCGGCGTTACGGGATCACAGCTGGACATACAGTGACTCCGCAACAACAGAAACAGTGAATCGTGAAAACCCCGGTAGCTGGTTTTCGATTCAATGCACTGGCAACATCGCGATTGAGAAGCTCGAGCTTTCGCGGGATCTGTTTTTACGCTCTGATGCACCAAGGTTGTCAGGCGGCCAAGCCGCGATGGCGGAGGCGAGTCATGAAACCGACGGCTATTTCTTGATTGGAGATAACATGGTTGTGTCGCATGACAGTCGAAATGGCTTGGGGCGGGTGCAAGAGGGTGACATCCTAGGCGTGATAGTAAACTCCGAATGATGGTCTCGAGCGTGTTCATCGAATGTCTGTTGTCAAACGATCACCATCACGTCTTTTTGCATCGCATCGCTTCTCGCAAATTCTTATTGGCTGCGGAATGCTACTGGGGCTGCGCATGCTACTTAGTATTCTGTTCGAGTATCGTTGGTATTTCCCGCCAAACTTCACCGAGTCGTTTTTCTTGGCAGGTCACACGACGGACTTTGCTGGGCTCTGGAAACTGGGGTTCTATATTCATACCCTCGCAAGTCTCATTTTACTGCTTCTTGCCGTTTTCTTGCAGTGGAAACGTAGCCGCCGGAACTTGTCTTTGCACCGATTCCTCGTGCGTTTACAGATGTCGCTGATCTTCCTGCTACTTGTTCCTAGTGGTCTCGTATTGTCGGTAAGAGCGACCGCCGGTCCCGTCTCACAGATCGGATTTTTTGCTCTCTCAGTAGCGACTGGACTCACTGCAGCGATGGCTCTTTGTCGCGCCCGACAGTAGAAAGTGAAGCAGCATCGCCTTTGGGCAACGTGACTTTTTGTACTAATGCTCTTGCCGCTTTTCCTGCGAGTTTGTTCTGGCGTGGCGATTGTCTCGCATTTGGACTCTCCGACGTTCTACCAGATCAACGCCTGGACGAGCTGGATCGTGCCCTTGCTGAGCTTTGAGGTCTGGATAGTGAGTAAACGGCACGCAACTATGGAAAAACACTCCTCGCACGCATGACGGTCACGTCCTGCAGATTCCTTTGAGAACGCGGATCCATTTTTGCTCGGCGCTGTCTTAATGGCTGAGAATTTCTTGGAGAAATCGCTCGGTGCAACTGTATTCAGACGCCGAGTTTGCAGGCTTCTCAACAGGTACAGCGACCATGCAAGCGACTTGGTCCATCTTTGAAATACTAGGTTTTGGGGAGGGAAACCGCCCAAGCATATAGTGCTACGTACAATCCGAAGTGCATTGCAGCGTGTCTCGAAGAATCTCCATCCTCGCGTCGGGACAGTATGTTGGAGCCTCGTATGCCGTTCTGCGCGGAGGCAAGTCCCGTTCTCACGACTCTGTAGCTTTCAACTTCCATCTGGTCCTCAGAAGTGTGTTCTCCATCTTGGTGCGCAGTGGGCTCTCGTAATAGCTGGAGGCTAGATCACGCGCAGCTCTGGCCCCGTACCCTGTGAATTCCCGCGCGCTGACTACTTAGAAAACTTTAGGTCTTTCTAACACTTTTGTGTCCTTGAAAGGTGGTTGTATTCCTAGTGAGTATCTCCGCAGCATCTAGAAAGGTTTTTCGGAGCAATTGCAAAATGGACCTGACGGAGAGTTTCAGTTTGTTGGCATTCGCGTCGTGCAGCCTGATAGCCGATATCAAAAGGAACAAAGTCCGACATGACTTTTCTTGAGTGTGCCAAGGAAGCGGTGCGTGAGTGCGTTCTGCCGCAAGCTGATTTGGCGACGCTGGAACCATGGATGCAACTGGAAGTAGAAATTCCGGAAGCATTCCAAGGCACAGTTAACGCGCATTTGAGCAAGATCCGCCGCCTGGCCGAGGATAGCGGATAAAAGGCGCTCAGTGTACTATTCGTGCCCAGGCGCCTCTGGTGGAGCCCTTCAACTACTCCGATGACTTGCAGACGATGGCCAAAGGTCACGGTACCTTCGGCATGACGTTTTCTGGCTATAAGGAAGCTACTGCACTAGTGGAAGCTACTGCGTTGGTATAGGCCGAGAAGCAGTTTGATTGATCGACTGCGGTGAAGCAGGGGGAATCTTGCTTCGCCTCTTTCTTGATGGTTTCTCACGACTCCTGGTGTCAGAACCCGGCGCGCAACCACATTGAAATCGGGAGAAATCGTGGGAACGAAATCGAATGGCCAACGAGAATCTAAAATACCAAAACTCTTAGCTTCTCTTTTTATGCATCATCACGTTTCCAGGTGATACAGATTCGTACTGTCGAACGAGTCTATTATCGGAATCTTTTATTCTGCGACGGATATCTCATAGCTGCTGTTGCGGCGAGGTGAGGTTCCCGCAATCTTCACGCCTGTGCAGAACGCAGGCAATTGACGCGATTTGCGGCTTTGGTTTAGGATGAAAGGCTTTTTCCGATCCTATTTGACGAGAGGACTTCACGTGCAAGATGCGATATCCAAAGCTGATACGCTGATCGAAGCGATGGGCTGGATTCGTAATTTTCGAGGCAAGACGACGGTCATCAAACTTGGTGGAAGCTTGCTGGAGGACATGGCCGCCCTCCGGCACTTATTGTTAGATGTGATCTTCATGGAAACCGTAGGAATGAAGCCGGTGATTGTGCACGGCGGTGGTGCTCGGATCAACAAGGCGATGGAAGAAGCGCAGATCGAAACTCAGTGGGTTCATGGTCGTCGAATCACCGACGCGCCCACTTTGGAAATCGTTGAGCGGGTATTGGCGGGGGAAATCACGCAATTCCTCAAGGACGAAATAGAAAGACTGGGCGGCCGAGCCGTTAACCTGAACTTTGCCGGTGGCACGAATGTCTTAACGGGACAGAAGCTATCGCTCAACGGGCCCGATGGGGCTGAGATGGACTTGGGCTTTGTTGGTGAAGTGAATCAAGTCGATAGTGAAGCCATCGAAAGAATCCTGGACGCAAATCAGGTCCCTGTGATTCCTTCGATGTGTATTGATAAAACTGACCAGAAGTACAATGTCAATGCGGACACTGCAGCCATGGCCGTTGCGGAATCGCTAAGCGCAGAAAAGCTGGTTTTTTTGAGCGACGTGAACGGCGTGAGGCAAGACAAAGACGACGCGTCTACGATCATTCATTCACTCAATGAAGTGCAGGCTCAGGAGCTGATCGATTCGGGTGTCATTGATGCAGGGATGATTCCAAAAATCGAAGCGTGTCTCGCAACCTTGGGACGTGGAGTTAGTAAGGTGCATATAATTGACGGCAAGCTTCGGCACTCGTTGCTACTCGAGATCTACACCACCAGCGGCGTCGGAACGGAAATTGTACCGCTGCCGAAAAACTAAGAGCCCATCAGCATCAGGGCACCTTCTTGTTTACCAAGCATGAGAATTTGAAATGACAGCGATTGAGAAGCTTTCATCGGAAGAATCCGTCTCGATTTTTGAGAAGCATGTCATAGGGAACTACCGCCGCTACCCCGTAAACTTGGTGCGAGGTTCCGGTTCCAGGGTTTGGGACAGCGAAGGACGTGAGTACCTTGATTTCTTTCCAGGTTGGGGCTGCAACCTATTGGGGCACTGCCCTGAGAAAATTGTTTCAGCCGTCCAGCGTCAAGTCGAGAAGTTGATTCACGTTCCTAACACCTGGCACATGACGCAACAGGGGGTTTGGGCTCAGATGCTCAATGAGCGAAGTTTTGGCGGCCAAGCCTTTTTTTGTAATAGTGGAGCTGAAGCGAACGAAGCGGCAATCAAGCTGGCAAGACTGCATCAGGGTGGTGAGCGTTTCAAGATCTTGACCTTCCAAGGGGGCTTTCACGGGCGTACGTTCGGTGCGCTCGCTGCGACAGCTCAGCCAAAATATCACGCCGGGCTGGGGCCGATGCTGGCGGGTTTTAGCTATGCTCCGTTTGGTGATCTTGTTGCGGCAGAGCGAAGGATCGACGGCGCCACCGGGGCAATCCTGGTCGAGCCCATCCAAGGTGAGGGCGGGGTGCAGATTGGCGGCGCCGAGTTTTTGGGTGGCCTAAGACGCTTGGCCGATGAGCACAACCTGTTGTTGATCTTTGACGAAGTTCAAACTGGCTGCGGTCGTACGGGCGACTGGTTTGGCTACCAGCATTTTGGGGTCGAACCTGACATGCTCACTCTCGCAAAATCACTTTGCGGCGGACTGGCCGGCGGCGCGTTGTTGGCTAAGACGGAGGTGGCTCAGAGCCTTGTGCCCGGCATGCACGCGAGTACTTTTGGCGGCAATCCAATCGCGGCTGCTGCCGGGATCGCCATGCTGGAAACGATCGAGGAAGAGGGGTTGCTTGAGCGTACGAAGCAAAATGCCGAGCTATTTGCCAATTGGCTATCTCAGTTGCAGGACGAATGCGAACAGATTCGAGAAGTGCGACAAGTTGGCGTGATGATCGGAATCGAGTTGGAACACGACGCAAGCGAAGTGGTGGCGAAGTGCTTGGAACAGGGGCTGCTGGTCAACTGCACGCAAGGCAACGTGCTGCGTTTGCTACCTGCGATGAACATCTCTGAATCCGAGATTGAATCTGGCATGCAGATTTTCGCTAAAGCCGTGAGAGATTTCTGCGCTACTCTCGTTATTCCTGGTGCTGCTCCAACGACGACTCCTGCTAACGACGAGCCAGATCAAAAAACGGAGCATGGTGAAGTAGCCGAGCAGCTTGATCAAGCAGCCGAAGACGACGAAGTTGTAGATCCCGACTACCCCGAAGAGTCGGACGCTTCTGATCTCGAAGAAGAAGAGCTCGCGGACGATAAGGTTTTGGAGGAAGACGAAGCAGCCGAAGGGGAAGAGGAGGAGTACGAAGAGGAAGCAGAGCTGGATGACGGCGACGACGAGTTTGAAGAAGATGAGCTTGAAGAAGACGACAGCGAAGCAGCTTTGGGGTAGGGCCCTCTTAGGTCCAAATGCGTGAGCGGCTCTGGTGCTAGCTGCCGGTTTTTCTGTTTGTACTGCCGCATTTATGCGGGATGTTTACACATGGTGCCCGACACCTCACGGAGCTGCGGCTCATTTTAAACAACACAGGCTAGAGTCAGAAGCACAATTGGAAGACGAGTTTCGCGAGGAAACTCAAATGACTGAATAGAAAGGGAAAATAGTGAGGCACTTACTTTCACTATTTGATTTACAACAGGACGAATACGAGTCGATCCTGTCGATTGCGGTGCAGGTGAAGAAGTTGCTACTCGACGGAAGTCGCCCCAGCTTCCTCCCGCGTCAAGTGACTGGATTGCTGTTTGAAAAACCGAGCCTTCGTACTCGTGTAAGTTTCGAAACCGGAATGAGCCAGCTCGGAGGCGCCAGTTTGTTCCTTGGGCAAGAAGTCGGTTGGCAAAGTCGCGAGAGCACGGCAGATTTTATCCGCGTTTTGTCTGAGTACGTTGACTATGTGGTCTGCCGATCCAAACTTCATACGACAGTCGAGGAACTTGCAAGCTTCAACTGTGTGCCGATTATCAATGGACTTACAGACCACACGCATCCTTGTCAGGCGCTGGCAGATATGCTGACGATGATGGAGCAACATGAGAGCATCCGTGGCAAGCAAGTCACTTTTGTTGGCGACGGCAACAATGTCTCTCGCTCTCTGGCGCACGCCTGTGCTCGCAGTGGCATGCGATTTCGACTTCTGGGGCCAGAAGCTTATTTCATGGTCGACGGGTCGCTCGAGAAGCTTGAGGCGTCGTATGCGGACTGTGATCTCCAGCAAACGGAAGATCGAGAAGCCGCGATGGCTGAGGCGGATTTCGTGTACACCGATGTCTGGACCAGCATGGGGCAAGAAAACGAATCTGAACGCCGCCTTAAGGACTTCGCGGATTATCAGTTGAACGCAGCGCTAATGCAACTTGCACCAGATCATTGCCAAGTTTTACACTGCTTGCCAGCGAAACGCGGTGAGGAAATCACGGATGAGGTCATTGACTGTCCGAGCAGCCTGATCGTCCGTCAGGCAGGGAATCGGATGCACGCACAAAAGGGGCTTCTGCTTTGGTTGGCGCTGCAGCACGGGAGGCTAACGCCGGGTTGCTTAGAATCTGCCGGAATCGAGTTGAGATAGGCGAAATGCGAGTCTGGAGCTAGCAATCCAAGTTCGTTTTCCAGCGATACTCTCTTGCGTGAATACACTTTCGATTGGTGGAGATTCTTCTGTCGGTCGCCTCAGCGAAGGCTTTATGCTGACTCAGTGCCAATGGTTGCGAGGGCGTTGATTTCTTTGAGTTTTAAGTCACCTCACAACTTTTCAGTGACTCGGCTCGTATTCTTCCCAAGGACCGATTGCTTCAATCCAACCAAGCCCCCCAACCCCACCTTTGTTGCGTAAGCCCGATAGGGATAGCTTCATTGCGCTCCCGTAGATTTCCCAGCTCACTTAAACTGCTTAGAAGCAAGAGGAACTGAGCTTTCGCCTGCAAGGATTTCAAAGTGAACCTGTCCCCCCCCAAAAA
>PKCQ01000555.1 GCA_002862265.1 Planctomycetaceae bacterium
GAAACCGGAAACCGGAAGCTTCCGGAAATCGATATCATTAAGGATCTTGCGATCAGCCTTTTGCGTCGGAGTACCTTGGGCGATTTGCTATGGGATATTGCAGACGCAATTGGAAAGATGCCTGGCTTTGAGGATTCGGTAGTCTATCTGCGCGAAGGCGACGCTATGGTGCAGAGGGCTGCATACGGGTTGAAACGTAACGAGGACGGGACGCTAAATAAACCAATCTCGATCCCTGTAGGTAGCGGCATTGTTGGGCACGTTGCCAATAATGGCGTTCCAGAGCTTATCTCAGACACTCGCCAAGATCCTCGCTACATCTTTGATGTGTAGGCCGGGCTATCTGAGCCGACTGTGCCAGTAAATTTCGAAGGGCGAGTGATCGCGGTGCTCGATACCGAGTCCAAGAAGCTTGACGCCTATTCGCAGGCCGATCTGGAGATACTTCAGACAATGGCCAATATCTCGGCTCCCAGGATTGGCTCTGCGCTGGCAGATCAAGAGCGGATACGCATCAGCTGCGAGCTAGCGAAGCTCAATTCAGAATTGGAACAGCGCGTTGCGTCGAGGACACACGAGCTCGAGCAGGCAAACGCTGAATTTTGCAGCAACGCGATCGTCTAGAATCGATCTTGAACTCGATGCAGGACGGAATGATCAGCTTTGATCAAAATGGAACAGTGAGGCTGATGAGCCCCTCGGCATCGCGGCTGACCGGTTGGCCAATCGAGGAGGCAATTGGTCTAAATGTCGCAAGCGTTTTCGTTCCCGCGTCTAGGATTGACCGCGAAGATTTTTTTCGGCTCGCTAAACTCAATGCACCAAGTGAGACCGTGATCCAGTCACGTGACGGTAAATTGTTAGATGTGCGATGGACCCTAGGGGAGTCCCGCCAAGTAGCTCAGGCTGAGATAGTTCTGGTATTTAGTGATGTTACCCATCAGAAACAGCTGGCTAAGCAGGCGGAACAGGTACAAAGAATCGACTCGCTCGGAATTCTGGCAGGCGGCATCGCTCATGACTTCAACAATAACTTGACAGCAATCCAGTGCGCCATGGAGTCTATCCCAGCGGAGGACTCTCAAACTTCCACTGCCCTGGCGTTATCCCGAGTCGCGTGTGACTCTGCTCGCTCCCTTGCCAAACAACTTTTGGCCTTTTCCAACGGCGGCGCGCCTGTACGTCGACCGACGAACCTTAAGTTACTAATCGAAAAGTCAATAGCGCTGGTTCTTGAGCCATTGAATGTCGCGACGCAATGGCGGCCGCAAGAATTCGATATCGCGGTGAGCGTCGACCCGGACCAGATTTCTCAAGTTTTCTCCAATGTTTTGCTGAACGCGGCTCAGGCAATGTTTGGTGCCGGAATGGTTCGGCTAAGAGTCGCTAGCAAGAAACATTCAGATTTCGGCAAGGAAGAGCAAGTTGAAGTTGAGATTAAAGATGAAGGAACAGGCATTCCGGAGGAGCAATTGGAATCCATCTTCGATCCATACTTTACATCGAAGCCAGATGGGAGCGGACTCGGTCTGACTATCTCCTACCATATTTTGAAACGACATGACGGAAGCCTTGTGATCGAAAACTGCGACGGAGGCGCGTTGGTGCGTGTGCGAATTCCTCTTAGTGCAGAGAAAGCTACAGCCAATGAAGAGCCTCAGGAGCCGAAGGCTTCAGCGAATTCGAGCATTTTGTTGCTGGAAGACGAAGCGCTTGTTCGCGATGGTGTGCGCATGCTATTGGAGTCGCTAGGGCATAAAGTGCTGGAAGCGACTCATGGCGATGAGGCTATTGAGGTTTTAAATCTGGCGCAACAGGAGGGCCAATCAGTTGACCTAATGATTCTTGATCTGTGTATCAAGGGTGGCAGAGGTGGTGCGGAGGTCCTACAAGAACTGCGGGCGATTAACGCTAGAGTCCCAATACTCGCATGTTCGGGTTATCACCGGGATCCCATCATGAGCAATTTCAGGGCAAAAGGATTTGACGGCGTACTGCCCAAGCCTTTTCGAAGTAATGCTCTCGTTGAGATTCTAAGTCAGCATTTGAAGAAATAGAGGTGCGTTGTTTTGTGCGGTAACCGAAGAAAACGAAGCGTTTTAGCCGGCTAGGCTCGCCGGCTTCTTCTTCCGAGGCCTTGGGATTCGGTAGAGTTGGCTTCGACTGCGTTTGCCTGCCAGCTTCGCGGCTCCCGTGTGTCGCAGGCAATAAGCGACTTTCTGGGCGAACCAGCGAGGACGCTGCATCGCGGAGGCGAGTTCTGCGGTGTCAAAAGGCTGTGGTAAATCTTCGACAGGAAGTAGATTCAACAAGTCGGCATTGGTGCGAAGCTCAACGGACTCCATGACACCTACTAAACACTGGTCCAAGCACTTGTAATTCTTCCGCTTCCAGCGTCGTGCTTCTCGGTCGACGCGAATTTCCTCCGACTCGATCAGCACAATTTCCAGCGTCAAACGCTTCTTGGGAAAGACACTTGAGAAGTGGACCATGTCGTCGAAGAAATCAATGATCTCTCCATGTTTTGGGCTCAATCGAGTCCTTTTAACTTCGCCGTCTTTCTCGGTGAGGGTTGTCAAACGTTTACGAGCGACAATCGGCTTGACGATCCGTACTTCGAGTTTGCGGGAACGCAGTAACTTTCGAGTCTTGTCGCGAAGAGCTCCGAGCGACGCGTGCTGGATTTCGATTAGCTCATTGGACTCGGAAATCGCATCAATGCGAAAGTCACCAAGATTGACTTCCGTTGCTTCCTCAGATGGAGCGTAGTGCAATTTGAGCTGGCGATGTAGTGAGGTTTCCATTTTCGCCCGGCGATCTCGGAAGTACGTGCAGGCCTACCAAGTTTTCATCGCCAGTGATGTCGCGAGAACTTGAAGGTCTCCAATCAAAGTCCGAAGATTCTCTCAAGTTATCTAGGGATCACCAATACCATCTTGCGCAATATGAACGCTGAGTGTTGACTCTACCGCAAACCCGGTAACAGGCCGCTTGCGCGTTAACAGTAATTGCTCGTCGAGCATACGGAGGACCGGGTGCGGCTTGGGGATCCGCATATTCGCTCTGGCACCGATTTCCCTTTGCCCTGGCGGAACGTCCTCTGAAATCTCTCAGCCCAGGTGAAAGAGTGCGTGCGGCTCTGATTGGTCTATTCCATCGCATTCCGTCAGTCGAGTTGCTCATTCTCGATGAACCGACGGTTGGCTTGGACTTTGTTGGGCTCACCGCAATCCGGGACACCTTGAGGAGCTGGACGGGAGCTGTTCTCATTATCAGTCACGATCGCGACTTCTTGGATACCATCGGAATTTGCAGGGAAGTAAAATTGGAACCCGCAGGTCAACCTAAGTCGCGAAGCGATTCTTCTAATGCAACCTACGCTCCGAGGGAAGAGTCCAGACTGCAATTAGCGGAGTAACTCCAAGGGCTCTTGCGTTAACCTGCGACGCTGCAGCTTTGCGTGTGGCTTAGTTTCGATCCCTGAGCGTGTTTTAAACCTCGCACGGAGGCGCAAGGGAGGGGCTCAGACACCGAGAGATCGGTGCGTGAGCGTTAATTTCGACCGCGCGATAATTGCAGTGCTAATTTGTGCGATAATGCGCAGGCGGTTCCCACATGATTTGGGGGGGCCTCATTTAGAAAGAGCAACGAGAGAGCTGCCGCATGAGAACCGATCCGCTTCGTTTTTTCAGCTTTGTCATCATCGTATTCTCCTCCGTTGTATCCCAACGGACAAATCTCGGTCTCGCAGAGACCACGGTTGAGCAAGCAAAAAAGTTGGCTCAGACGCTAAAACTTCGTTCGCTGGGGCCTGCCTTCAAACCGGCGCGAGTTGCTGAGATTGCGGTTGATCCAAACAACCGAAGCACCTGGTATGTGGCGCACGGTTCGAGTGGTCTGTGGAAGACCACCAGTGCCGGAATCACTTGGAAGCCCATCTTCGATGATGATGGATCGTACTCGCTTGGCTATGTGCTTGTGGATCCGAAAGACTCGGAAACCATCTGGCTGGGAACGGGGGAAAATATCTCAAATCGAAGTGTTGGATTCGGTGACGGCGTCTACAAGAGTGACGATGCGGGAAAATCGTGGACTCGGGTGGGACTCGTTGGTTCTCAGCATATCGGTAAAATCGTAATCGATCCGCGTGACTCCGATGTGGTGTTTGTTGCAGCAGAAGGACCGCTTTGGGAAGCCGGCGGAGAACGAGGCGTCTATAAAACTTTGGACGGTGGAAAGACTTGGCAAGCGATCTTGCAAGTCAGCGTTAACACGGGTGTGACTGACTTGGTCATGGATCAGTACAATCCCGATGTGCTATATGCCAGCTCCTACCAGCGGCGCCGTCGAGTCGGACAATTGATTGGTGGTGGCCCCGAGTCTGCTATCTACAAGACTTCCGATGGAGGTGAAACGTGGGAGAAGCTAACTGAGGGAATTCCCACGGTCGACAAGGGACGCATCGCGTTGGCCGTTTCGCCTCAGAAACAAGGTGTTGTTTATGCCTTGGTGACGGCGGCTGGCGAGGAATCGGGTTTCTTTCGATCAGAGAATGGAGGTGAATCTTGGACGCGCCAAAGTGACTACAAAGTCATCGACCCACAGTACTATGGTGAGATCTACGCCGATCCGCATCAGTTCGATCGCATCTGGACTGTCGATGTCTTTATCCACCTAAGCGAGGATGGCGGTAAGACCTTCAAGCGACAGCGTTGGGATATGCACGTAGATAACCACGCCATCGTCTTCGATCCAGACGATCCCAGACACATGCTGGTCGGAAATGATGGTGGAGTGTACGAGTCTTTTGATCACGGAGCGAATTGGAGGCACTTTACCAATCTGCCTACCTCGCAACTTTATCGGGTTGCGGTAGACAATGCCGAGCCATTCTACAATGTGTACGGCGGCACACAGGACAACGGATCGATGGTCGGTCCCTCTCGAACAGCGAATCGAGTTGGAATTAGAACGAGCGACTGGAGCGGAACGCGCGGCGGTGATGGATTCCAGACTTGTGTTGATCCCGAGGATCCGCACATCCGCTATACGCTATCGCAGAATGGAGACTTGGCGAGAACCGATACAAGGACCGGACAAACGAAAAGTATCCGTCCTCGGCTACCTGATGACGAGCCTCGCCTTCGATGGCACTGGGATGCACCACTGATGATCAGTCCACATTCAACGCAGCGTGTTTACTTCGCAGCGGACCGGCTGTTTCGCAGTGATGATCGTGGGGAGAGCTGGCAAGCTCTCGGTGGCGATTTGTCACTAGATCTTGATGGTGATGCACTGCCGATCATGGGAAGAGTCTGGGACGACAACGCGGTTCAAAAAGACAAATTCACTACGACGCTCAGTGTCATCACGGCTCTGGATGAGTCTCCCTTAATAGAAGGGCTCCTCTTTGTGGGTACCGACGATGGATTGGTGCAGATTTCAGAGGATGGCGGAGCGAACTGGAGGCGGATTGAGCGTTTTCCTGGCGTGCCGGCTGGATCATACGTTTCGGACATCAGTGCTTCTGAGCACGAATCCCAAACTGTTTTCGTCGCGATCAACAACTATCAACGGGGTGACTTCAAGCCTTACTTGCTGAAGAGCACCGACCTGGGCGAGACCTGGACTTCGATTGCAACGGGCCGTGCGATACAAGGATTTGTTTGGTGCGTCATCGAGGACCTCGTGCGCGAGGACCTCCTATTTGCAGGCACCGAGTTCGGTTTGTTCTTCAGTATCGACGCGGGGGACCAATGGATTCCACTCGAAGAAGGAGTTCCAACCATTCCGTTTCGCGATCTAGTGATTCATCCCAAGGAACAGGACCTAGTAGCGGCTACCTTTGGTCGAGGTTTTTATGTCCTGGATGATCTCAGTCCGTTGCGGCAACTTCGAGATGGAAAGGAAATCGGCGAAGGTTATCTGATGGCACCTCGTGATGCTTGGGTTTACCCAGAGAACGGGTACACCGAGGCAGTGGCAGGTAACTTCGCGACTCCGAATCCGGTCTACGGTAGCCAATTGACTTATTACCTGCCTGAAGCCCTCCTTAAAGGGGGAGGTAATAACAGAATCATGCTGTTCATAGAGTCTGAAGACGGTCGCGTTGTTAGGAGGCTACCAGGTCCGAGTGAGGCAGGCTTTCACCAGCTCCAATGGGACTTGAGAATGCTCGCTCAGGACGCCTCCGATCGACGTGCTCGGCTTGGCCCGCTCGTAGAATCGGGGCTGTACACACTCAAGCTCATGCGAGTTGTCGACGGCAAGGAATCGATTCTTGGCGAAACTCAGTGCTTGAAGGTAAGGGCGGCGGTGGTCGAGTAAAATGCTCGGCAAACCGAGTTTCTTCAACCAATCCAGAAGGAATTATCAAAGCTCTATGACCGAGTCTGCCCCGAAAACTAAAAGACTCCTCGCACTCGATATTTTTCGAGGCATGACCATCTTCTTTATGGTCATCGTCAATACACCAGGTTCTTGGAGTTATGTTTACGCGCCATTGAAGCATGCAGCATGGGATGGCCTGACGCCGACTGATCTTGTTTTTCCCTTTTTCGTCTTCATCGTTGGTGTGGCGATGTCGTTCTCGTTTAGGAGGTACAACGAATCGCCTGACAAGGCGGCTTGGTATGGCAAGGTCTTGCTTCGGACTACGTCGATCTTTCTGGTCGGCTTGCTACTCAATTGGTTTCCATTCTTTGACAAGAGCATTGAAGATCTTCGGAGCATTGAAGATCTTCGCATCTTCGGTGTGCTGCAGCGGATCGCGTTGGCCTACGGTTTGGCGGCGGTGATTGTGATGAATTGTCCGCGTTCTAGAATTCCCTATGTATTCGGTCCGATACTCGGCGGATACTTTGCGTTATTGCTAATTTTCGGTGGCGAAGCACCTTTGTCGTTGGAAGGCAATGCTGTCCGAAGACTCGACTTGTGGCTCCTTGGAGAGAAGCATCTTTATTCAGGCTATGGGATTGCCTTCGACCCTGAAGGCTTACTAAGCACACTACCGACAGCCGGCACTGTTCTGTTCGGCTACTGGATTGGATTGGTGATTCAAGCTCATGATTCCGTTGGAGAAAAGATTCAGTCTCTCTTTCCCTACGGCTTGGTGGCGACACTGACAGGCGTCGCCTTGCATTTTTTAGGCTGCCCAATCAACAAACCGATTTGGAGCAGTTCCTACGTCCTGGTCGCAGGAGGCTTGGCGACACTGCTCTTGATTGGCTTGCTAGTCATTTTGGACCTGAAGCACTGGCGAGCTTGGTCCTGGATGTTCGAAGCATTCGGAAAGAATCCACTCGCCTCCTTTATTGCCTCATCGGTCACAGTCAAGCTGCTCGCATTGGTAAAGATTGGAGACCAAGGGATTTACAGTTGGACCTATGCCAATTTCTTTCAGAGCACTTTCGGAAACTATGCCGGTTCTCTGCTACAAGCGATTGCTTTTGCAATGTTGATTTGGTTCTTTGCGTGGATTTTGCATCTTAAGAACATCGTGATCAAGTTGTAGGCCGATAACCAGCGAGGTCTCGACAGGCTGTCATGGCAAAAGGCGTGCTCTACTAAGGCTTTGATGCGATGACGGTTAGGAATACGGCCTGAAGTGACGTAAAGTGAACAAGCCATGTGACCTGCCACCTATCTGCGATGGTGGCGCGTTGGCAAGTAGCGATGGGATACTTTGTTCGGTAAAGATGGAGCATGGGCTAGTGTTTTCAATGCATCAATGGACTGCCAACTTTCATTCATATTCTGCAGTCACGTCGGTTTGATGGTGCGACATTTGGATGAGACGCTCGCATTTGCAGGGAACGAAAGCTGGATGGAACGCCGATCGGAAAACTTCCGTCTGTGTCCAATCGGATTGCGGATACGCGTTTTCGGCTGGAGACCTCGCGCATCGTGCTCCACCAAGCTACGCGGCTTGTTGACGAAGGGAACAGAATTCCTTTTGAAAGCATCGATGGCCAAGCTTCGTATGCCGGAAGCCTTTTTCGAAAACAGCCTCTACGCAATCCGTGTTTCCGCAGATCGTGGCTACATGAGCGAGCGGGCTAGTGGAAGGCGATCTTCGCGATGCCATAGCAGAAATCATTTACGCGCGTACATCTGACATTTAAAGAAATCTCATCGCTGCAATGCTGGGACTTGGGGGGGGTTACTGCGGCGTAAGAGAAAGGAAATTTAGGCGAATGTATCTGCTAGACTGTCTTCCAAACGCACTTCATTTTCTTGCTCACGCGCCAGTTCCGATGTCAAAAATTGCACAGTCGCTTATCCCGCTTCTATCGTTTCTCATTTTGCCCTTGGCCTGCCTTGATGCCGCGGAGTCAGCTAGGGATGGGGGGCGGCCGAATTTTGTGATCGTGTTCTGTGATGATTTGGGCTGGTCTGACATCGGTTGCTACGGAAGCGAGATCGAAACGCCTAACATCGATAGCTTGGCGCAAAGGGGAATGCGATTTACGCAGGCCTACAACACTTGTCGCTGCTGCCCGTCGC
>PKCQ01000230.1 GCA_002862265.1 Planctomycetaceae bacterium
GCTCTCCAACTCTGAATTTTGGAACGACTCACGAATCCGCTGCAAACGAATCTTCAATTCACCGGATGTTCCACGATCCACTTGCGGCAAAAAGGGCACAACCGCCGGGCCCAAATCGACCAACCCTTTTTCCGCAGCATCACGCTGTTCCAGCGTGTCACCTTCGAGACTCCGCAGCAACTCACGCACCATCGCAAGCGTAACCTTGGTAACCCTTCTTTTTTCATCGCCCGCAACTTCGTCATCGTCTGCTTTTTCTGAGGCGTCTGCTTCTTGGCCGTGCAAGTTTCGGCAAAGTGGTGGCGTGAAAGAGCACAGCATTAGCAGGCTAAGTCCACCAAGCAAAGAATACGAAGTCTTTCGCAGGTAAAAATTGCAACTCATGGTTCACCTGTGGAATCTGCAAAACTGTTACAAAGTGGCGTTCTCTCGAAGAGGGTGTATGACACTTACATGGTACCGCGCCGGTTCAGCTTCACGCCAGTCGTCCGAGCCTAGAGTTCACACAAGTTCACACAACTGATTAAATTCCGTACGCCGAAGCACAGCGTCGATGAAATCGACTGCGACACCATGAATCCGCGACTCATCTATATCCTCGCCTTTGAACCTGTTCAGCACATGCCTCCTAGCTGAAAACTCCCTTGGTCAGCAGAGTTCAGCGCCGCAGATTCTGCAAGTAACTCTGACCAACAAACAAATCTCCGGCATTCCGATCCAATGGCACTCGGAAGCAATTCTGCTGGACAACTGGGGCGCCTTTCACTTCTTTAATACCACCGAGGTTCGGAAAGTCCAGGTTCTTGAGCAGGCGTACCGCCCGCTCGGCTTGGCCGAAGCCCGAGCAGAACTCCTACAAAAGCTAGGATCTGACTTCGCAGTATTTGTTTCCGGACCTTACGTCATCGCAACCCCCCGTGGGCAGAGCAGTCGCTGGCAAAACCGGTTCACCAAAATGCTCTAAGGAAACCACCGATTCTTTCGAGTCCGCGGATGGCAACTTCAGCGAGTTGACTTCCCTCTGGCCGTGATTTTCTTCCCTGACCGAGCCAGCTTCGCCGCCTATTTCTCGCGCGAAACGCAACGCCTTCCCACCCAAGCCGTTGGCAGCTATTTCCCAAGGTCCAATCGCTGCTTCTTGTATCAGATTTCAGGTGATCGGCAAATTGATTGGGATGAAATCGAAGCCACCATTGTGCACGAAGCTGTCCACCAACTTGCTTATAACACCGGTATTCACGAGCGTCTTTTTCAGAATCCGTTCTGGTTCGTCGAAGGTCTCGCGACTCTGTTCGAATCGCCAGCTGTGTACGAATTGGGACTCGACCGGACACAACTCGTCGACCGAATCAATCGCTCGCAGTGGTCACAATTAGAACCACTCCTTCAAGATCATTAGAAGCTACGAAGATCGATTGAGGAATTGATTGCCTCGGACAAGCCGTTTCAAAATGATGCCCTCAACGCATACGCACTGGCGTGGGCGATGACTTTCTACCTGACGGAACGGTGTCCGCAGGAGTATCAGCGGATCATGGCTGTCCTCAATCAACGTGGACTTGGCAGCTACAGGGCCGCACAACGCCAACTAGACTTTTGCAGCGCAACGGGAATATCCATTCCGATGTTCGCCAGTCAACTTGCAGGCTTCTATCAGTCGATCGGCAAATAGAAATCATATAGCCTGGCATGCCCCGTCCTGAAAATCGACCTGCAACTTGCCGAGCACAAACTGGAAGTGGCTAGGAGAATGCTCTAGACTAGCGGTTCTTATATTCCCTCCTCTCAGCCACTCGGTTTTTCGCAATGCAACGACGTTCTTTTCTTTGCGGTTCGGCAACTCTCACCCTTTCCAGCTTCTGCTCTCCAATAGCCAAAGCAATTGATCCATTTCCTCGCAGCTCACCTGGCAAGCTAAAACTGAGCCTCGCCGCCTATTCAATGCGAAAGTATCTAACTGCAAAGGAAGATGCTAAGCAGAGTATGGATTTATTTGGCTTTGTAGACTTTTGCTCAGAACAAGGTCTGCCGGGCGGAGAATTGACCAGCTATTACTTCCCCGAAAAAGTCACTATGCAATATTTACTCAAGCTTAAACGGCATTGCCATTTGCGTGGGGTCTCGGTTTCCGGTGGCGCGATTCGCAATGATTTCTGCAGCCTTGAGCGATCTAGAGTCGAAACAGATATCGCCCACACCAAACAATGGGTTGACCACTACGCACTTCTCGGTGCACCTGCAATCCGAATCTTCGCGGGCAAAGGTAATGGACAAGAAAAACTAGGTGACACCTTGAAGCGATGCTCCCAAGTCTGCGAAGAAGCCTGTGGCTATGCGGCCAAGAAGGGCGTGATGTTGGCACTTGAAAATCACGGAGGCGTCACAGCACTAGCCGATGACCTGCTCACTATTGTGAAAGCTGTCGACTCACCAGCATTTGGAGTGAACTTCGACTCTGGAAATTTCCGCAGCTCGGAGGATCCCTACGCCGAACTCGCTCAGATCGCTCCGTACGCAATTAACGCGCAAATCAAAACAGATGTAACTTTGAATGGCAAGAAACAAGAAGCAGACCTTGAGCGAATCATTCGTATCCTCAAAGACTCGGGCTATAGTGGTTGGGTCGCGCTTGAGTATGAAGGTAAGGAAGAACCGCTCAAAGCCATACCTGGCTACCTGCAGCAACTCAAAGAGCTGATCTCACCATGAAAAACTCTTACGATTTTTCCTCAACAACATCTTTTCGAATCCCACCTAGGCCTCTCCATGATTCGTTCTTTGCTCCTAGTCCCAACCATTTTCACAGCCATTTTCGCGGTCTGTTCCTCTGCACTTGCTGATACACCGGTCAAGCTCCTTTTGGTCACCGGCGGATGCTGCCACGACTATAAATATCAAACAGAGCAGATCGAGGCTGCCTTCAAGTCACACGACGTGGCCATCGATTTGAAAGTGGTAATGGATGGTGGCAAAGGCACCAAGGCTCAGATCGAAATGTACGACGATCCCAACTGGGCCAAGTGCTACGACGTCGTGATTCACAATGAGTGCTTCGCCAATACCGCCAGCGAAGAGTACATCAAAAAGATCACCAAAGCCCACTATGACGGCGTTAACGCAGTTGTCATTCACTGCGCTATGCACACTTATCGTGCTTCCAAGATCAACGATTGGCGTAAATTCCTCGGAGTCACCAGTCGGAAGCACGACCACAAATCGGAATACCCGGTCAAAGTCGTTGCACCGGAGCATCCAATCATGAAGGGCTTTCCTAAGAACTGGGTAACTCCCAACGATGAGCTCTACATCATCGAAACCGTCTGGCCTCAAGCGAAGGCCTTGGCGACGTCCAACAGCGAAAAGAACGGCAGCTCGCATCCGTGTTTCTGGGTCAACACCTTCGGCAAGGCACGTGTGTTTGGAACCACCTATGGACACAGCAATGAAACTTTTGCGGACAAGATATTCCAACAAGCACTCGTACGAGGTACTCTTTGGGCCGCAGGCAAGTTAAAGGACTAAAGAGAGAACGGTGGATATCCAACTCACTCATCCTTCTCCTGCGTAGCAGCGTCTTGAAGAAGGTTCGAGCTATCAGCTTGGCGAGGACCGCCAGACAAGGGTAGAATGCGCCCAGACGCTAACATTAAAATCACATCAGCCGCGTCAAGTCACTCACTGCGATAGGCTCGCGAGATGCAAACGGTTCGCCGTACTCCGTCCCAATCATTTTCCCCCAATAAGCAGCTTCATCGCGAACGCGATCGTGAAAGGAAGTCACAAGCTCTTCACGTCCGGTCGTAAACTGACTTTTATAAGCCGCGATGGACTCGGCTTTGGCAGACCACTGCTCTGAAATATCGAGCACGAAGGCCGGCTGAGCAACGTGCTTGAGGTGCACGCAGTAGTAATAAAAAATTCGCTCGGGATGATAACGCTCGCCTTCCAAATCACTTTTGCTTAGCTTAGCCCAGAAACGCGCAGCTTCCACCATTTGCGTTGCGGCGACATGATCCGGATGTGCGTCTTCCCAGTACGGAGCGAAGATCCAACGTGGCCGGACTCGGCGAAACACATTCGCAAGTCTAGCGCGGGCCTCGAGTGTTGGCTCTAAAAATCGATTCCGTAGCCCCAAGTTCTCACGCCAAGGGACCTGAAGAATTCGCGTGGCAGCTTCTGTCTCTGCGGCGCGAATCTCCAGGGAACCATGCGGAGTGGGCTCGCCGTCGGTCAGATCCAAGATACCAACCTGCCAGCCAAGCTGGAGCATCTTTCGGATAGCTCCGCCCATGCCTAGTTCGGCATCGTCGGGATGCGGAGCCACCACCAGCATATCCAAGAGATCGGGCTTTTCCATTGACGTGTTCTCAACTACTCCATCGGAAGAATCACACAAGCTGCTTCGTCGGAACTCCGAACTAACAAGCGATTGCCAGAGAGGGAAATCGTATTCCAACAGATTCCGTCAATGACTTTCATACTCGCCAGTTCCTCATGCTTTTCAGGCTCGGCCTTGACCAGCACCAATTCGCCCTCTTCGGTCAGAATGAGCAGCTTGTCGTCGAGCAAAAGCAATTGCCCGTGCTTGTAACGGCCTCGTTTCCACTTTTTGCGACTTGTCGAAACGTCGATGCACTCCAAAATCCCATCGCTTAAACCATAAGCGTACCCGTCGCGAATGACCGCTGTCGCAAACTTGGTCTTCATGACCGAGCTCTTTCTCCAAACCACGTCCGTGGACCATTGGCCATCGTTGTTGCTGATTCCTAAAAGCATCGCACCTTGCCCATATGCTTTGCCCAGCAGCAACCGGCTCTCGCTCACTTGAACTGGATGCGAGACGGCAGGATTCGCATTCCCGACGCCTTGCCACTCAGCCTCCCAGAGCTGCTCGCCAGTATCGAGGTTGTAACCAGCAACTTTATCCCAGGAAACGAAAAGGATTTGTGAAACACCTCCCACAGTTGCCATTATTGGTGAAGAGTAGGTGATCTGACCTTTGCCTGCTCGCCAAACCTCGGTGCCATCTTCGGCACTGAAAGCAATCAATGGTTGAGCTGTAGACTCATTGCCACCTACCGTCTCCTTACCGCCGAGTGGGATGACTACTTTGTCATCCACGATCAGGGGAGAACCAGAGCGCCCCCACGAGACTTCAGCTTCGAAGCTAGCTTGATTCGCCGAGCTCAATTCAGAGAGATCCTGAGACCAGATTTCGCTGCCATCCGTTAGGTTTAGACAGACAAATTTGCCAACCGCCGAGCACGCGAACACACGATTGTTGTCGATCGTCGGCGTACTCCTCGGACCAGCACCTCCAGGAACCGTTGTATGCTTCGCATCAATGACGTATTTCCATAGCAAAGTCCCATCGGCTATGTTGTAAGCGGTCACCCATTCCGACTCATCGCGCTGTTCCATTGTTATTACGGCATCACCCTGGACCGCAAAGCCAGACCAGCCTTCACCGATGGGTTGCTTCCACTGAATTTTTGGTGGGTTTGACTCCCAATCCGATTCGACTCGAGTGGTGAGCACTCCGGTTCTGTCGGGGCCCAAGAACTGATTGAAATCAGTCTCTGCAGGAGTAAAGATGCTGTCCGCTTGCTCCACATCGGGCGCCGACTCAGTAGGCAGCTCGCCCTTACCTGGCCCGAAGCGATGGCTAAACTGCGGCACCATTTCGCTGCTGAAGCGTTCCCACTTGAACACGACGAAGAATCCGACCACGCCAACTATCGAAGAAATGAACAGAATACCGGCTAGGCCCCTCGTTTGCTGGAGAGACCGGAGCCAGAGTAGCAAGAGTACCCAGCCAACCAGCGTAAAAAGGGCTGAAAGGATGTTTGTCAATGAGTGGTCATTGGAGAACAACTGCGCCGAGACAATACCAATCACGCATAGGTCAAGGATCGAAAAGTAAATCCAAGGCGTGATCTTCCTTCCCGCACCGTTTTTATAAGACTCAGCCAAGCCAGAGCCGGGCGTGTGTACCTCAGAAGTATTTTGGTCGTCAGAAGTACTCATTTTTTAGCCTTGCGGACTATTCGCGAGAAATGAAATGGGCGTTCGAACTGCGCTGTATACATAGTTTAGACATTAGAGTGTATAACCAAGGCTCCTTGTAGCTCAGTTGGACTGCGTCAGGTTTGACTGCTTCACCCTTAGAGCAAATCCCTTAGTGCACCTTTGAATTCATCCCAATGGTCGACAGTTGGTCATCTGACCAATCCAAAGAGCTAGGCAACGCGAGAGCGTCGGCAATTTAGCGTCGGCAATTTATAGACTGATTACTTTTCGTCTCCGTTCGTCCGTTTTGTCCTCGTCCGTTTTGCTCCATCTCGCTCCGATTCGCAATGCCTTCAGAAAACGACTATCAAGACCTCCATCGTCTTCGCGAAAATATTGAACTAGCGGTTTTGGGAAAGACGGAAGTAGTCAAGCAAGTCATAGCGGCACTTCTTGCCGCGGAGCACATCTTACTGGAAGATGTACCAGGCGTCGGCAAGACCTTGATAGGAAAAGCGCTCGCTTGCAGCATCGATGGCAAATTCACTCGCCTACAGTTCACCCCCGACTTGCTACCCAGCGACATCACGGGCAGTAGTGTCTACAACTCCGGTGATGGGACATTTTCCTTTAGCGAGGGCCCAGTCTTTGCGAACGTTGTTTTAGCAGACGAAATCAATCGTGCTCCTCCGCGAACGCAGAGCGCCTTATTGGAGGCGATGGGAGAAGGACAAGTTTCGGTCGACGGTGAGACACACCGCTTACCGGATCCATTATTGGTGATCGCGACTCAAAACCCATTCGAGTTCGAAGGCACATACTTGCTGCCTGAGAGTCAACTCGACCGCTTCTTATTCCGCATCAGCGTTGGCTACCCTGCCATAAAACACGAAGTTGCTCTACTCAAGTCGCATCGCGTCGGCGAACCGGTAGACAATCTCAAACCAGTCTTGTCGCTTGAGAGAATTCGCCAGATCCAGGAAGCAACGCGTTCGGTGCATGTCGACGACTCTCTCGTTAAGTACTTGCTCGACATCGTGCATGCCACTCGTGAGAGTGAAGCCGTACAAGTTGGCGTGAGTACGCGTGGTGCGTTGGCATATTACCGAGCGGCACAAGCGTTGGCATTCGTCGAAGATCGTGACCATGTCGTACCTGACGATATCAAGAAGGCAGCCATTCCCGTACTAGCTCACCGAATCGTCCCGCGTGGATTGCTTCCAGGTGCCGATAGAACTGCGTCGGAAGAGGTAGTGCGTAAAGTTATCGCGAATGTAGTAGTTCCAACATAGCGTCTCTCAAAGCAGCACAGGTCACCCCTGATCTTGTGGTCACACTTGGCGGCTTTGTTAACTCTATGCTTTGACAACTCTAAATCACACAGCTTAGGAACTTTATGGCTAGCGTTGATTCGACAGAAGAAGGCTCGCTCGGCCTATTTCGCTCGATTTGGCGGAAGCTAAAGGCTCAACGGCGTAGGGCTCGGGCGAGAAACCTTGCGCACGTTCGCTTTCGGCTCACTCGTGAAGGAGTCCACTTCACTGGGATTTTGGCCTTTATTTTCATTGGAGCGGTCATCCGAGAGATCAGTCTGTTGATCCTTTTGGCTGGAGCAATGATCGGTTTACTTATTCTCCAGTGGCGATTCAACACGAGCACCCTGGTCGGACTCACGGTACTTCGACGAGTCCCCCGAAGTACCACAGCCGGGCGCGAAACAGAGGTCGAAATTAAGTTGACCAATCCGAAGGCTTGGTTGAGTGCTTGGTTGGTTCAGTCCGAGGACAAAATTCAACGCAAAGAGCCGGAGAGCATACGCATCCAAGAAACGGGAACCGCCTTATTCGATACAGTGCGGCCGAAGGGAATGGCGTCGAGCAATTACAGTCTCCAGTTTCATGAACGCGGTGAATACATGCTGGGGCCAACGGTGCTTCAGACTCGCTTCCCGCTTGGCCTGGGTGTGGGCTGGCGTACTTTAGACAACAGCTCCACGATCATCGTGCACCCGCGACAGGGTGAATTGACGCAGAAGGTGAGCAGCCTGTTTCATTTGGAGCAACTCGGCCAAGCTAAGTCCTCGTCCAAGTCTGGCAACCAAGAAGGTGAGTTTTTCGGACTTCGTCCCTGGGCCTCGGGTGACTCCAAACGCTGGATTCACTGGCGGACGACCGCGAGACTTGGCAAACTCTCGGTGCGTCAGTTTGAGCAACAACAACAGAAGCAAATCACCGTACTTCTCGATCTTTTCGACTCCAGTGAAGAAAGTAGCAAGGAGCACCAAGAAGCAGCTATCTCCTTCATAGCAACCCTTGCCGCTCGAACCGTTGCTCTTGGACAAGACAAGATTGCGATTGGAATCGCAGCGAATCAGTCGTCTGCCTACCCGTCGATCCTCAGCTCATTGATGGTGCAAAGCGTACTGCGAGACTTGGCTGTTGCGAATGCTATCACGGAT
>PKCQ01000634.1 GCA_002862265.1 Planctomycetaceae bacterium
ATCGTGCACCGGGATATCAAGCCCGGCAACATGATGCTGACGCACGATGGCGTTCTCAAAATTTTGGACTTTGGTTTAGCCCGTATCTCCAATCAGCAGATGCTGACTGGCAAGAAAAAGCGATACTTAATGGGAACTCCGGAATACATGTCTCCGGAGCAAATCGAGAATCCAGACAGCGTCGATGGACGAAGCGATCTGTACAGCCTGGGAGCCACCCTGTATTTTTTGCTCACCGGCAAAGCGATGTTCACCGGTGAAACGATGCGGGTGGCCAAGTCACAGATGGATGAGGCGCCCAAGCCGCTATACGAACTGCGCTCCGATGTTGATTTGCGAGTCGACACAGTCTTCCAACGGCTCGTCGCCAAGAAGCCATCCGATCGTTATGAATCGGCTGACGCATTACTGGCTCATATGACTGCTCTCGAGCTGTCTGCAGATCCCGGATCTGATACAACTCTTAATCGAACCAACTACCGCTTCAAAGATGAATCCACGACCAATTCCGGTTTGGGGCAATCAACGCTCGCGAAGAAATCGCAGGTCGTCGGCCTCGATCTAGGAATGCTCACCTCCTGCTCAGCAGTCTACGTGCCAGGCGAAGGGGCACAGGTCGTACCCCAGGGTGATCCAGCGAATCCACTCTACTTGCGAAACATGCTTTGGAGTTCTGATACAGAGGTTAGCATCGGAGCGGAGGCGTCGGAAAAACGCCAGGTAGATCCTGACAAGATTTTCCATAGCATCCAACGGTGGATTGGTATGTCGCAGGTGCAGCGACAATTTGGCGGCGAAATCGTTCCGCCCGAAGTGTTGCTCGCCGCACTGATTCGCCAAGTCATGTTGAATTCAGCCGAGGCAGCTGACGAGAGCACTAGCGCGATCGTCACCGTGCCAGCTTGCTACGGCCAATCGCACCGACGGGCGATCCGCAACGCGTGCGTGATCGCCGGTGTTGACTTGGTGCAATTGCTAGACAAGCCCCTGGCTGCCGCTCTAATGTGGATCGACCTCAATGGTCGCGTGTCGGAAGAGAGCCAAGCGAAGCGAGCTGCGGACGATCGACTTCTTGTATTACAGCTAACTGGTTGTGGGTTGGACGCGAGCATCATTCACGCTCATGGCTCGGAAGTCAAACAACTTGGGCACTGCGGTAACTGGAGGCTCGGGCTGCAGCGTTGGCAACACGTGCTGGTTCAGTATTTCTCAGAACGCCTCAAGGAGATGACTGACAAGGACATTCGAACCGATGTCGGGGCTGCGACTCGGTTGCAACGCACCGTCGAAATCGCGATGAAGCAGCTTACCAGCAGCAGTAAAGTCGAAGTGCGTTTTGACTGGCTTGGTTCTTCCATCAAGCAAGTAATTACTCAAGCGGGACTCTTGAAGATTGCTCCAGACCTACCCCTTTCCATCCAGCAGAGCATCGCCCAAGCTTGCGAGCTCGCGAACACAGACCCAAGTGAAATTGATCAAGTTCTGCTGGCGGGGTCGATGACTCGCATGAAGTCGGTGCAAAAGATTATTACCGATGTAATTCCGCACGATGTCGGCGTCAGTTGGATGGAACAAGCTGACTTGGCTCGCGGGGCGGCGATCATGGCACGGCAAGTCTCCTCACTTTCTCAGAACGATCTCTTACCTAGCGCCGTTTCCTGCACCAGCTTGGATGTCGCGTTGCTTGCAGATTCACCAGACAGTGTGCAGAAACGACCGAAAGTCTTGATTGAGGGCGGAAAAGCCATTCCGACTTCGCACACTCGCACCCTTCGCCCACGCAGTAAGGGCAAGGGGGCATTGCTGCCGACTATTCAGCTGATCGAAAGCAGCTCTCAAGGCAGCGGTCGCAACTGGCTCAAACTTGGACGGATCAAACCCAGCGACGCCTTTCCAGATTTGACCACCGATGGCTCGCTGCAACTCCGACTGGAAATCGACACGAGCGGGATACTTTGCTCGACCCTGTTTGACCCAACTTCGAACGAGTCTGTCATGCTTCCCGGCTCGTCGGATCCAGAGCTTACTGTGGAGGAACTGGAACATTGGCGCAATTGGCTCGAAGAAGTCATGCTGCTTCTTGGCTAAGGCAGAAGGCGAGTCAGAATTTGCCAGTCCAAGTTCGTTTTCAAGCAGCATTCGCCCGCGCGAAGACAATTTCCACTGATAGAAGCTCTTCTACCGGTCGCCTAAGATCGGAAAGCCGCTGGGCTTACGACCTTACCTATATTCTGAGTCTCCGCTAAGCTATCCCCAAAATCAACCGGACAAAGCTTTATTGGATCGACCATGTCCTCGGAACAGACAGAGCCAGTTTCTCTCGCCATCATTCACTTTCCACACCCTACGTTGCGCTACGAAGCCAAGCCTGTACGGCGCGTCGACAAGGAACTTCGAAATATGGTGTCCCAGATGTTCGACCTCATGTACGAGCATCGTGGAGTCGGCTTGGCGGCAACACAAGTGGATTTACCCCTACGGATGTTTGTGATGAATCCAAGCGGACAGAAGGGCGAAGGCGAAGAATGGGTAGTACTGAATCCGGTGCTTACCAAACCCAAGGGCAATGAGGAGGCTGAGGAAGGATGCTTGAGTTTGCCGGGCATTCATGGAAACGTCATTCGCTCCAAGTCCATCCATCTGAATGGTTTTGACCTCAAGGGGAATGAGCTAAAAGTCACCTTGACCGGTTTTGAAGCTCGCGTCGCCCAGCATGAGGTCGATCATCTCGACGGCACCATGTTTATTGATCGCCTCAAGGAAGGCGTGGTCAATGAGTTGCTCGGCGAGCTCGATGCACTCGAAACCGAATTCCGCTCCAAACAACGCACTGGCGCAATTCCCGAAGACGCAGAGCTACTTGAGCGTCTCGGTGATTTAGAATCCCGCTACTGCTGATAATACGAGCCCAGGCCAGAAGGTGAGCCAAAACAAAAATTTCGCGCAAGCCACTTGAGTGTTCAGATCTGGCGAGGCAGGTTGCTTCCGCAACACGCGAGACATTGAAGCGAGTCGGTCCCGCGGCTAGGCGATAAACGAAAAAGTGGTTTCGGCGTGGCGTCCTGCGCTGTACTAGCTCTGGATGATGTCGGTGACGACTCGGCCGTAGACGTCGGTGAGTCGGTAGTCGCGGCCGGCATAACGGTAGGTCAACTGCTCGTGGTTGATTCCGAGCTGATACAAGATGGTCGCGTGCAGATCATGCAAGTGCACCTTATCTTGCTCAGCATAGTAGCCAAACTCATCGGTACTTCCATGGCGACATCCGGCTCGCATGCCGCCGCCAGCCATGAAAACGGTATAGCCAAATGGATTATGATCTCGGCCGTTACTACCCTGGCTAGAGGGGGTCCGACCGAATTCGCCACCCCATAGCACCAGTGTTTTTTCGAGCAGTCCGCGTTGCTTGAGGTCTTGTAGCAGGCCAGCGATAGGCTGATCCACTGCAACAGCATTATTGATGTGCCCTTCCTTGAGCTTGGAATGCTGGTCCCAGCGATCAGCTTTGACTCGCGGTGAAAACAGCTCAACAAAACGCACACCGCTTTCCACTAGCTTGCGAGCAATCAAGCACCGAGAGCCAAACTTGCGGCAACGCGGATCGTCCAGGCCGTAGAGTCTGTGTGTGCTTTCGGTTTCGTGGGAAGTATCGAGCAAATCAGGAACGGAAGTTTGCATCCGTGCTGCTTTTTCGTAACTTTCGATTTGTGATTCGAGCCCCGGGTGAGGCGAAGACAGGCGAGCAAAACTCCGAATTGCCCTGAGTTTTGCGTTTTGGACCTGCGGCGAATCCGCTGGCGATAGGAACTCGACCGGAACCGCGCTGTCATGAAATTTGGCGCCGGAAAAACTGCTCGGCAGGAAGCCTGAACTCCAACTCGCCGCGCCTCCGCTAGGTGATTGTCCACAGTCGAGCACTACAAAACCAGGAACGTTCTCGTTCTCGGTCCCAAGTCCGTATGTTACCCAAGAACCGATACTAGGGCGTCCTGCCATTGGGTCACCGGTATGGCTCATGTAACAGCCAGCCGAGTGATTCGAAACTCCGTGATGCATCGAATGTATAAAGGTGAGGTCATCCATGCAGCGAGCCAGATGCGGAAAGAGCTCGCTGGCCCATCCTCCGCTTTCACCATAGCGCGAGAACTTGAAGGGCGAAGCCATGATCTTGTTGGAACTATTGAAGACCGTCGCAGGTTTGTCGAAAGGCAGTGGCTTACCGTGCTCTTTTTCGAGCCTTGTTTTGGGCTCGAATGTATCGACTTGGCTCGGTCCGCCTTCCATGTAGAGGTAAATCACAGATGTTGCAGCCGGTTCCCTCACACGAGTTGCGTCACCTGCACAAATTCCTTGTAACGCTAGCGCACCGAATCCGCCCAAAGAGCTTTGCAAAAACTGTTGTCTTGTCAGCCGCATGAAGCTACTCAATCCAAATAAATTCGGGGTGATTCCAGATCAGATGGGCAAGATGCATCCATTTATCTTCCAGGTTTTTCTGTGATGTGGATAGATCATGCAGAAGAAGCTGAACCGCTTCTGTCTCGACGACTGTTGGCCCTCGGCTCAGGCTAGATAGCCACAGGTTATGCAAGGTTTCTTCGAAACTACTAGCGGCTTCGCACTCGGCTAACGAAACTGCCCAATGCTTCGCCAACTCCAGGACCAAAGGACTATTCAGCATTGCTAGCGCCTGGCCTGGATCTTGGGTCACATTTCGCTGGCCGTTTGATTTGCCGCGATCTGGGAAATCGAACTTCTTGAGGAACGGATCATAAAAGTTCCGTCTGACTTTTAGGTAGACACTTCGCCTTCCATTACCATCCAAAGGTCCTGAATTCGGTACGTTGCTTGGCTTGTTAGCTGTAGCGTAACTGGGGACAAAGCAATCGACGCTTGAACCAGCCATCTGTGAATCGAAACGCCCGGCGGTGAGGACAAGGGAATCACGGATCTGCTCGGCGGTCATTCGTCGCTTTGAGTAGTGAGAGAGCAACTGATTTTCTGGGTCTCGCTCAATAACGTGAAGACTCGCGACTGAAGATCTTCTAAATGCGTCAGACATCAGCATTTCGCGAATCAACAGCTTCGTCGAGTAGTCATTCTGCCTGAGTCTTCGGGCGAGGTAATCGAGCAGCTCAGGGTGACTTGGTGGTGTTCCGAGTTGCCCGAAATTGCTAGGCGTTGGTACCAAGCCAGAGCCAAACAGTTGTTGCCAGATGCGGTTTGCCCAGACCCGGCCGATCAATGGATTGTCTGGCGCTACAAACTGCTCCGCCAACCATAGCCGGCCACTGCTGTCGCCAGGGCTCGGCAAAGGCTTGCCACCCAGGGCCTTCAGGAATCGCCTCGGAATTAACTCGCCAGGTTTTCGAACTTCGCCGCGAATCAACAGATTTGCGTTCTGGGTTGTTGCGTCTCGTGCTGATCGCACCCAAGCTGGCCAAGATGGGTCGACTTCAGAAAGTTTGCCCATCATAGCAAACAGTTTCTGGGTATCGCCAGGAGCTTGGATACCCAATTCATCGCTGATCGGAAAGTATTCCTGATTGGTCTTGGGCGATTGCGCGGCCCTCCGTCCCTTGCGCTTCTGCTCGAGAAAATTTTTGTATGCGGTTTCTCGCCTCTTCAATTCACTTTTTGATGCATCATCAAGTTCATCCCGACGCGGCGCCACGCGTTTCGTCCCCTGCTCAGTACTCAGAAAGAATCCAGCTAGGGCGTAGTAATCTGCTTGACTGATAGCATCAAACTTGTGGTCATGGCATCGGGCGCACTCCGTCGTAATACCCAGAAATGCTTTCCCTACCACATCGACCTGCGCGTTGATTTCATCCCAACGCTGTTTGACTGGATCTACTGACATGAAGTGCATTTCATGCATAAACAAAGAGCCTGTTGCCGTGGCCGATCGCAACGCACCTCGCTGAATGCGGGCTGGATATGTGCTCGTGTCAGAAAGGAGGTCGCCGGCGAGATGTTCAACAACGAATTGGTCATAGGGCACATCGTCGTTGAAAGCATCAATCACATAGTCTCGATACTTCCAGGCAAAGGGGCGTTCCTGGTCCGTAACGTGTCCCTTGGTTTCGCTGTAACGAACCAGGTCCAGCCACATTGTCGCCCAGTGTTCACCCAAACGCGGACTCGCCAGCAAGCGATCCACCGTGGTTTCCCAGGCTCTATCTGGATCGATCTGGTGCGCTCCTAGAAAATGCCGCAGTTCTTCGGGCGTTGGTGGAATTCCATGCAAGGAAAACTTCAGACGCCGTAGCAGTAAGGCTGGCAGTGCTTCCTGCGATGCATGCAACTGCTTTTCGTCCAGCTTTCGCTGAATCCAGTAGTCGATGCTCTCGCCACGATCCGCTGCCCGCACGGGTTGCCAAGACCAATGCGAGTCGCGTCGCGTCTGCAGATCAAAACCGCTTTGAGACAGCTCACCGTCGCGTGGATCGATCGCGCCTTCACGAATCCAAGACTTGAAATCTCGAATGACCGCGTCGGGCAACTTACTTTCCGGAGGCATTTGCAGATCACGATCTGAGTACTTCAAAGCGCGTATTAGTAGACTTTTCTGTGGATCGCCAACTTCGATTGCAGCTCCGCTATCTCCACCTTCTTGCCAGCCAGCGCGAGAGTCGAGCAAGAGGCCTCCCATCGCCTCATCTTGGTCGCCGCTATGACACTCGTAGCAGTGTTCGACCAGAATGGGACGAATCTTGTTCTCAAAAAAATCGAGCTTGCCTGCATCCGTTTCCTGTGCCTTTCCTAGGCAAGGGCTCATCAGGATGAGAAAGGGGCAGAATCGCCATGGATGCAGCATCGATATGCCAGGTGGGAAGTTTTTCATGGTAGGTGAGACGAATGCGAAAGGACCACAACAACTAGTCTATCACAGGCTGCGTTTTTCACGAAAGTTTCGCCGAGCTGTCGTCTTGGGGCAGCAGAACTGCTACGCCTGCGGGGAGCGCGGCATATGTACAAGCTAAGTATGTGTGTATCGCGAGTTCCGCCTTGATGCTGCTAGCTGCCATCAATTGGTTTAGAATAGAGACCTCAATGAAACTGCACTGAAATGCAGAATTTGCGCACGTAATGGAAAAGTCAAAGGCGTCGCCATGCTCGACTTTATTGGCAAAGGCAAATCACACAATTGCAACGGTCGCAATCGTCGCGATTTCCTGCAAGTAGGAACCCTGGGTGCCGCTGGGCTGACTCTGCCCAATTGGATTCAAGCTCGAGAGCAAGGACAGGTCGATCCTAGCAAAGACAACAAGTCGTGCATCTTGATCTTCAATCTCGGCGCTCCAAGTCATATCGATACCTTCGATATGAAACCGGATGCGCCTGCTGAGATTCGTGGCCCCTTTAAACCAATCCCGACCAACGTGCCAGGAATTCAGCTTTCCGAGATTCTGCCAGAGCATGCGAAGATTGCGGACAAGATTGGAATCGTTCGTTCCTGCTTCCACCGCGGCGCAGCGGTCCACGACTCCGGTTGGCAAATCATGCAAACGGGGCGGCTTTTCACCGGCGGTGTCGACACCCCTCACGTTGGATCGGCACTTTGGTATCTACAAGGTGCCCGAAGCGATCTTCCACCTCATGTTGTGCTGCCCGAAACCATGGGACGTGGCGGCGGAAACTTACCGAATGGACAAGCGGGCGGATTCCTTGGCAAGGCGTATGATCCTTTTGCCTTGATGGCTGATCCCTCAAAGGAAAAGTTCGAAGTACCCGACTTATTGCCGCCTGAGAACATTCCAGCGGCAAGGTTGGAACGCCGACGCAAACTGCGAGCGGCGGTGGAAGAGTCGATGACTCAGTTCGAGTCGAGCGAAAGTGCAAAGATTATGAGCGAGCACTTCGATACGGCCTATCGCCTCATGACGAGCCCACAAGCTCGAGATGCATTCGACCTCTCGAAAGAGCCCAAGCAAGTGCGGGAACGCTACGGCATGAATCGCTTTGGTCAGTGTTTGCTACTAGCTCGGCGATTGATCGAAGCGAAGGTCCGATTCGTCACAGTGAATACTTTTCTCACGGTCTTCGATGAGATCACTTGGGATATTCACGGAAGCAAACCCTTTACATCGATCGAAGGCATGAAGAACATTGTGGCTCCTATGTACGACCAAGCGTACTCAGCTTTGATTACCGACTTGGACCAGCGTGGTTTGCTGGATGACACGATGGTGGTCAACATGGCCGAGTTCGGACGCACACCCAAGGTTAATCCGGCGGGCGGTCGTGACCATTGGCCGCAGTGCTACACGGTTTACTTTGCTGGCGGTGGTATTAAAGGCGGGCAAGTCGTCGGTGCCAGCGATCCGATCGGCGCTGTTCCGGAAGATCGGCCAACAGAGCCGCCCGAAATTGTCGCCACTATCTTTCATGCGATGG
>PKCQ01000635.1 GCA_002862265.1 Planctomycetaceae bacterium
AGTAGCCAGAGCCCAACGTGCTAATCTTTCACCAGCAGGTACTTTTAGCTGAGGATGGTACCAGCGGCGTCGCAAGTCATAAGAACTTGCGAACCCGACGTTCATGTCGCCGGAATCGTACAGACTCAGAAAAGTCTGATACTGTGCCTCGCGGATCTCCATTCCAGCGTTAAACATCTTCTCGGAATAGTCATCCCGTGTCTGAGGATATCCGTCGGTACAAAGTGAAAGAATTCCGAAAGGAAGTTCAGGATCATTGAACGCCGCGCGCCACGAGCGAATCATCTCGGGAAAGACGTCCCGGTACATCTCAGCGCCGCGCGAGAAATCAAAGGCGTTGTTGTAGCCTTGATGGAAAATCGCTCCTTTTACTGACAATCCGGCTAGCGGAGCAAGCATTCCGGCATAGCAGTTGCCAGGATAATTCTGGTCGGCGATCGGCCCCGGCCGAAGGTCCGTTGGAGCTGCCTTGCGGTCCTCTGGCACTGCCTTGTTCTCTTTTGCTTGCTTTTCTAACCACTGCTCGTGCTTCTTGATGCGATCTGCCAGATCCTTTTCAGAATCCCACTCTGCAACCTTAGCATCCATGCCTGCTAGCTTCGCTTGCAGCGGTTGACTTTGAAGCTTTCGGAGAGCTTCTAGCGGCGTCCACGCCTCGACGGTGGTTCCGCCACGAGAAAAATCGATAACACCAATTGGCACCTGACTCGCTTGATGTACTCGTCGAGCAAATACAAAGCCAATGGCGGAAAGTTCACGAGCCGACTCCGGCGTGCAATGCTCCCAGTTTCCTTTGCGGAAGTGACGCCCAAACCAGCCGCTCCACTCATGCAAACGTTCAAAGCTCCGTTTTGGCTCCGGGCCAACGCCTTGAGGCACTGTGAGTAAGCGAATCTGCGGATAGTTTGCTGAGGCGATTTCAAGGTTTCCGTTTTCAACCTTGGCTAGCTCGAACTCCATGTTGCTCTGACCGCCAAGCACCCAAACATCGCCGATGAGGATGTCTGTTAATTGAAGCGAGTCGCCACCACTCGTTACGCTGAGAGCCTGAGGAGAGGCAGTTGCTTCGCAGGCAGGCAAGTTCACTTTCCAACTTCTATCATCTGCGACTTCGACCGATACGGAATACTCGGCGAACTCAACCGACAGTTCCGCTCCAGGTTTACCCCAACCCCAAATTGAAATCGGCTTGTCTCGCTGCAGCACCATCCCGGTCTGGAACAAGTTGCTGACACAGAGCCCCTCGCTGATCGCCGGAGTTTCCACGACGTTTTCGCGCGGCATCCGCTGAGCGTGAGTTGATTCGGCGTTGAGAATCAGAAAGAAGCTCCAAAGAAGAAATGTGAGAAAACGCATCCTTTAAGGTCCTAGTTCGAGCAATAGACAAATCAGGCGACCATTCTAGTTCACGAGGCCAAATTCGCACCATGACCGAATTGCCTGCATTATCAGTGATTCGGTACAAAACCCGGGCGAAGCCCGATGCAAGCAGTGAGCGAGGCATGACGATTTCGATCATTGATCCGCTCTTTGCGGATATCGCAAAAGAGACCGATATTGAGCTCGGACGAGCAATCCCCTGCTGCCATAACAAAACAGAGATGCTAAGGTTGCCGGTTGGGTTCTGAGAGCTGGCCGCGTTAGCCTCGAGTCAGCGTTTTCCTGACTTGGCACGACGCTTGCGGGTTCAGCTCACTTACCCATGTTTCGCTCAGGTCGCCTGGGCAATTCAGCAGGGCAAATAATCGTATCGAACCGGGGGAATTTAGCCGTACCGCCTTAGCGACGTGGCTCTCGCTAACAACCGTAGCTTGCGCCAATTCGGCTGGAATGCAAAGATCGCCTAGCATGCAACTTTATTCAGCCCTCGGTGGTCCAGCGCTTGATGTGACCATCCTTATTCGCAGTGTGCTTTACTATTCTGTGCGTTTGAAGCCCGCTACTTCCCTTCTCAGCGTTCACTCCTTCCCTTTTGCGTTTTTCCCTCCTGACGCATTTCAGGCTCATCTCCTGAAAACAAACAGTATCAGTAAGTTGTATCAGTGCAAAACATCCGGTCTCTTGCTTTCGCATCTGCAATCTGGCTCGCCGGTGCGGCTTGGGCGCAGACAGAATCGCTGACTGGCCCCGAGCGAGACTTCTTTGAGAATCGAATTCGTCCTGCCTTGGCCAAGTACTGCTACGAGTGCCATTCATCGGAGTCAGACAAAGTCGGCGGGAAGCTACTTTTGAATACAAAGCGTGGCCTAAGCAAAGGCGGAGAGTCTGGACGGATTGTGATCGACAGAGACCCTGATGCAAGTCTGCTGATTCAGGCATTGCGTTGGGACGGCACCGAAATGCCTCCAGAGCAGCCTGTACCGGAGGCCGTCCTGCGGGATTTCGAAAAGTGGGTACGAAGTGGGGCGCCAGATCCAAGAGTCGACGAAGAATTAGGGCTGGAAACGCCGCGAGATGGTAGCATGACACCCCAAAAGCATTGGGCCTTCGAGCCCATCCGCGTTCCCAGGCCACCGAGCGTCGGAACGGATTGGGCTCGAGATCCGATTGATCAGTTTGTCTTCTCAAAGCTTATACAGAAAGAACTCAAGCCAACGCAGGATGCTCCGGCAAGAACTTTGGTTCGGCGACTGTTTTACGACTTGATTGGGCTCCCCCCGAGCAAGAGCCAGATTGACCGATGGAGTGCACGAATCGCTGGGTCGCAACAAGATGCAAACGCTGCACCTATAGGTTCCTTAAATCGGCGAGCAATTGAGGTTTTGGTCGACGAACTACTTGCCTCGCCGCATTTTGGGGAACGCTGGGGGCGACACTGGCTCGACGTTGCTCGCTACGGGGAGTCGAATGGCAACGATGGACTAGCGCGTAACGCGACTTTTCCCCACGCTTGGCGATACCGTGATTACGTTATTCGCGCACTGAATCGTGACACGCCGTACGATCGCTTTATCGCCGAACAGATTGCGGGCGACTTGCTGCCAGCCAAGTCTGATCTTGAAAGTGACTGGAACAAGATCGCAACTGGTTTTCTGGCCCTTGGTAGCAACCCTGCTAGCGCTATGAATGTGAACTTCAACATGGATGTTGTCGCAGATCAAATCGGAGTCGTGAGTTCAGGAATTATGGGTCTGAGTGTTGGCTGCGCGCGTTGCCACGATCACAAGCACGATCCGATTCCAACGCGTGATTACTACGCGATGGCTGGGATCTTCACAAGCACGATGACGATGTGGGGTGCGGCGGCAAACGAAAAACTCACTGCGCCGACTACACCGTTGCATGAACTCAAAGTGCTGAAGCGAACCGATATATCTCTGCCCCAAATTGCACCGGTCGCACCGGAATTTCCCGATGGCTACGCAGAGGTTATCCGGTCACTGCAGCCAGCAATCTATTCGAAGCTCGATGCTCCGCACGCAGATCTCCGGGCAGAGGATGGCGCGAAGATGTCGCCTGCGACCTTTGCTACGATGGGCAAGGGGCGGATTCGTGGCAAAGTACATCGGAAGACGGATTCCTATTCCGTCTCTTTCTGGTTCCGCAATGACTTGAAGAGTAGTTCTGTCATCATGACAGCCTGTCTGTTTTCGTTTGCCAATCGTGCCAAGTTGGAAGGCGTGGGGGACCACCTCGGGCTTAGCGGAACCTACCGAGGTGCAGATCCCGGTCATCTGTTTATCTTTCCAGGTGTCAAGGCCGTACCTTCAGTGACTGGTACGGCTGTGATTCCAGAGCACACGTGGAATCACGTTGTTCTAGTTCGTGAGAAAGCTCGAATTCGGCTGCAATTGAACGGAGTCGAAAAACTCGATATCGACGCCGAACTGCCGCCCGCTTCTGAAGAAGTCCGTGAGTTCACTTTGGGGTCTCGCTCCGATGGCATGTTCTCGCTCCAGGGCAACATGACGGAGTTCGCTTTCTTTGACCGAGCATTGTCGCCCCAAGAAGCAAAGCTGCTGCATTCCGCCTCCGGCCAGCCGGAGGGAAGCGGCCCCGTGCAGCCAGCACCGATCGTGCCTTCGCCCAATAATCTTGCGATGGGAGTGCGCGAAGCTACAACTGCTAGCGACTGCAAGATCAACATCAATGGCGAGTCTCAGAACTTGGGTGAGAGCGTACCACGCGGTTTCCTATCTGCTTGGACAGAGCCCAAGCCTCCAGTCGCCGTTCCAGCGGACAAAGAAATGCGTCCATTTCTCAGCTCCATGAGTGAGGCCTCTCGAGTTGGAAAGCTGAAATGGACAATTGCAAAAGGAACCATATCGGGCACGGCAAACGCAGCAGAGAATGGATTTCTGACTTCTCGAGAAGAGTTTCTGGATTTCGACCTGCAGTGCGATTTCCAGTTGCAGGGTAAAGGAATATTCAACAGCGGTATCTCATTTCGATTTGACTCGAAACCTGATTCGGCCCCCCATTTCAATCTCGGCAAAGCTTCGGAAGGCGAGCCGTTCGGCGTGTTCTATGGCGAATGGAAACTAAAAGCGGTACCGGAAGAAGAGATCGAGCTGGAGCAGTGGAATCGCCTGTGTTTGAAAGTCGCTGGCGAGAAAGTCCAAGGCTGGATCAATGATGAGCTGCTTGTCGATTATACGTTGGAGAGATAGAACTTGCCTGCGGGCAAGATTGCCTTACAAACTGCCGCTGGAAAGGGAGAGATTGGCACGATTCGATTTCGCAACATGAAGGTGCAGCGTCTGAATGAGTCTCTTCGCCCGTATAGCCCAGTGAAAGATCCGAAGGCAAGTGGGCGAATGGAGCTTGTTCAATGGCTTGTGGATCGAGAACACCCGCTGACAGCGAGGGTCATGGTCAACCGCGTTTGGCATCATCTCATGGGGCAACCGCTCGTTTCTACTCCTGATGACTTTGGATTTTATGGTTCGCGCCCGTCGCATCCCGAGCTGCTTGATCACTTAGCGACGCGATTTATCGAAAATGGTTGGTCAATTAAGCAGCTGATTCGAGATATTGTTCTCACTCGAACTTACGGCTTAGACAGTCTTTGTGATTCGCAAACCGCAAGATTCGATCCGGACAACAAGTGGCTAGCTCGTCACAGTCGCCGGCGACTCGATGCCGAAGCGATTCGTGACAGTATTCTCATGGCCTCGGGACAACTGAATCTTCAGCCCGGTGCCGGCTCCGACGTGCAGCACTTAGATATTCAAGTGAATCAAGTTGGCGATACGCTTCACAGGCCAAGTCAGCATCGCAGTATTTATCTATGCATGCTGAGAAACTCTCCTCCTCCAGATCTAGCCGCCTTCGATCTTCCGGATGCATTGGAAGTAAAAGGCCGTCGTGATGTGACTTTGCAACCGACGCAGTCACTCTACCTTTTGAACAGCAAGTTCTTGGTCGAGCAATCACAGGAACTCGCCGCGCAGCTTGTAGAGAAGCTGGGACAAAACGAAAGTCAGCGGATCATCCTGGCGTACGAACGAGTATTGACACGCACGCCGGAGCAATGGGAGCTTGAAACGGCCTCTGCTCTTCTACGTGGTTTGCGGGCCGAAGTAGAGGAGAGCTCTGCGCGGATGATGCAAGTTGAGTTGCAAAGTTGGACTGCACTTTGCCAAGCTCTGTTTCTGGCTAGTGAATTTCGTTATGTGGATTGACGATGAATGAGCTCAAATTTTCGCGGCGAAGAATGTTGCAGGCTGCCTCGTGCGGATTCGGTTTTACTGCATTGCAGGGACTTCTAGCCGCAGAAGCTACTGCGGCCAAACCTTTAGCACGAACTGCGTCTGCGAAACGGGTGATTTTTCTATTCATGAGTGTTGGTCCAGCCCACTTGGACACGTTTGATTACAAGCCACAAGTTGGCAAAAAGCCGCATGGAGGCTCGGCATTTAAGTTTTCAAAACATGGCGATTCGGGAGCCTGGGCATCTGAGCTGATGCCGCATACTGCTCGCCAGATCGACAAAATCTGTTTTTTAAAAGGAATGTACTGTGACACGGGCAACCATGCGCAATCCTCGCTTCAGCTGCATTCTGGCGAACGCCTGCGAAAGCGACCTACTTTGGGTGCTTGGGTCAATTATGGCTTGGGAACAGAGAATGAAGATCTTCCTGGCTACGTCAGCTTGAACACATCGAAGCCGCAGTTTTATACCTCTGCGTTCTTACCAACCGTTTGCGCGGGAACAGCAATCGGGGTAAACGGCGAGGATATGACGAAGGCTACGATTCCAAATATTTCAGGCGAGCATCTTTCGCTTCATGCTAAGCGTCGGCAGCTGGATTTCGTTCAAGCATTGAACCAAAGGCACCTGGAGCAACGGCCAGAAGATCTTCGCTTAGAAGGCGTGATCAATTCGCTAGAGCTTGGATTTCGCATGCAGTCTACTGCACCGGACATTCTCGATATCAGCAATGAGACTGCGTACACGCTAAATCGGTACAACGTCGGCTTTGATAATGTGTTTGGGACTTGCCGGCAATCAGATTTCGGTCGCCAATGCTTGTTGGCAAGAAGATTTGCCGAGGCTGGTGTTCGATTTATTGAAGTGAATCATGGCAGCTGGGATCAGCACAAATCTCACAGGCGTGACTTGATGGCCAATTGTTCGGTAACAGACAAGCCGATTGCGGCGCTGCTAGAAGACTTGGAGCAACGAGGGCTGCTCGATGACACCTTGGTTGTCTGGGGCGGCGAGTTTGGACGCCCAGGATAAGTGCCTGGCGGCAAGGATGAGACGGGACATAATCCTCGTGGCTTCACGTTCTGGATGGCCGGTGGTGGCGTGAAGCGAGGTTTCACTCATGGAGCTACTGACGACACCGGCGTGAGAGCGATTACTGGGAAAATGCATTTCCGTGATCTTCACGCGACGATTCTCGACTTGATGGGCCTTGACCATGATTCGCTTGATTATCATTTCGAAGGTCGCAGGCATCGTTTGACCGGTCCGCAAGGTGGTAAGGTTATTCGGGAAATTCTCGCTTGATGGCTTCGCCAATAATGAGCTCTCCGCAAATTCCTCTTGTTCTGTCGTTGCTGTTCGCTGTATCGAATGGAACGCCCTCAGTTGGTGATGAGCCAGAGCTGATTCGACATGTAGTCATTGAACCTGCAACAAGGGAAACACCGCGCAGCGATACCGCGTCGATTGCTCGCTTGGCGGATGGGTTGCTGATGGTCGTGTACCACAAGTACGAAGGCGGTAAAGACAGCGGTCATGACCACGGGCTCTGCAGAATCTGGTCCAAGGTGAGTGCGGACCAGGGAAAGACTTGGACGAAGCCACGCATGCTAGTGGACGTTGCAGAAGGCGATATGAATGTTCAAGCACCAGCACTTCTGCGCACGGAGGATGGCCAGCTGTTGTTGATCGCACTGCGAGCGCATCACAATGGAGACAGCAGCACCATGTGTTTGTTTCGGTCTACTGACGAAGGCCAAACATTTGCACCTACCGAATCTCTTTGGAGTAAGTCCAACGGTCAGTTGCTGCAAGGTGGAACGAGCAGCCTGCTGCAGCTTAAATCAGGGCGATTGTTACTGCCTTTCCACGGAGGCACGGGGAATCAATGGAGGCAAAAAAATAGCGCGTGGTGTCTGCTGAAGGATAACGGTGGAAATAACTGGAGCAAGTCAACTCAAATCGACCTTCCCAAGCGAGGCGCGATGGAAGCCTCCGTCGCGCAACTTGCCGATAAGAGTCTGTTGATGACCCTACGCACCCAGCTTGGCGGGCCTTATGTTTCTCGTTCCAGCGATGAAGGAAAAACATGGTGCGAGCCAGTCTTCAGCGGATTGGAAGGCGGTGAGTCAGGGACCTGCCTGAGAAGATTGCCCGATAACAATGATGTCGTGCTGTTTTTCAACAACAGCAAGTACAATACTAAGCACCATCACTTTGGAGAACGCTCGCCGTTGACTTGTGCAAGATCCTCTGACAACGGAAACTCTTGGAGAATTGTGGGGCAAGTGGCTTCAGACCCAAAGGCCGAATACACGAATCTCGATTGCTTCTTCACCGAGGAAGGAAACGCGATTCTAACTTATATGTACGCCAAACCCGCCTGGAATCGCGACCGTATTCAGCTTAACGCGGCTCTCATTCCGCGAAGTTGGTTTGATCGTCGCTGAGTTGCTAACCGTGTCTCAAAAACAGCTGTAAATCGAGTTCTTGCTGCATCGTTTTTAACGCAAAACCAATTGCAGAGCGAAAACAGCAGTGCGAACAGAATTACCCAGGCGACGTAGACTTGCGATAGCAAACCTGGTCCGTTGAATCCTTACTGGGCCGGCACCCAAACAACACATTTCCTTGCATCGCTACAATAAGGGCGCCGCGGAAGATCCGATAAAGCGCCCAATCCGCAAGGTGCAGCAAGTAGAATTGCACAACGCAGACAAAAAGCAGAACACTCCGAAACATTC
>PKCQ01000619.1 GCA_002862265.1 Planctomycetaceae bacterium
AATTGGCTATCGCCCCAGCGAGTTCAATACACTTGGCAATTACTTCACCGTACGCCAGAAAGACGCCCACGCTTGGGTAGAAGCTTACTTCACTCGAGAACAATTGGTCAACTCGATTTATCGTGACCAGCTGACGTACGACGAGCATTACTGGGTTCGATTTGATCCAACACCTCCGCCCGATGGGAAACTATCCATCAAGGAACAGGATGGACAGGCAATCGATTTTGCGGAGAAGCTGTGGCAAGAGTACGTGGTAGAAGGCCAAAACCTGGCAGCTGATTCTGGCATCTACGATCCCGTCTCCGATTCCGATAGTCAGTATAGTGAGATGGTGAGGCAGATTCGCGATTTCATCGAGAACCTCCGATCAGGTAACTTGTTCAGCAGGTTCGGGTTTGCCTGGCCCATCGCAATTCTGACAATGATTATCGGCTGTATTGCACTGCTGATCTGGCAAGCCTGTATGTTCCTACCGAAAATCGCGCCACGCTGGGCCTTGCGGCTCGGTATTGTCAAAAACGAAATGGATCTGGAACATCCGTTCTACTCCAAGTGTCTCAAGGTACTCACCCGACTCGGCATTCAGCGTTCGCTGTCCTCAACACCTGCCGAATTCACGGATTCAGCGAAAGAAGTACTGGAAGAAAAGGGGCAATCCGTGGATGGTTCCGTCGACTTTTTAACATCGCTTTACTATCGCCTGCGTTTCGGTAGGCAAGAATCACTGACGAGTACAGAACAATCCGAAGTAGGCTCACAGCTGTCTCGAGTTGAAAAGGCGGTCGAGCAAGCGAGAAAAAGCTAAGTACTCTCATTGCCGAACGGGACTCAATGATGCGCACGTGTGCTTTTCTCACGTTAGAGGACCGCGAAGGCTTCTTCATCTCCGACCATTTGCTTCGAGAACCGCTTGCTTCGTATGTTGGTCCGTCGATGAAATCCCTTGGACTAGGGCCGGCGCCAATTGGGGAAAGTACGATGCTGTAATCACTCGTTCAACTTAGGACTACCAGAAATCCCCACAGAGCTTTTTGAAAACGCTGGAGAAAACCGAAAGCGAATCGAGACTTTTCGACCCACTTAAGATTTATCGCTGGAACCTGGACAAACGATATACTCTCGACCTGAAGTCGAATGGTATCCGTATCGTGCCGACAGAATGGCTCCACGGCCTCCCAAAGGATTCTATCGCATCGCGATTCGAATCTTCCGGCGTGTTTCGCTTGGTCGCCAAGCCACTGATCGGCGCAAACGCCGACGATACTTTTGTGCTTCAAGCTGACGACACTTCTTCCTGGAGCAACGCCGTAGACGTACTCGGCAATCGAGAACTCATGTTACAGCCGTTTCTCGAGTCGATCTCAGAAGAGGGCGAGTATTCGTTGTTCTATCTTGGCGTTCACTTCAGCCATGCGTTCGTCAAGCCTCCCGCCAAAGGAGACTTTCGCGTGCAAGAAGAGCACGGCGGCAGCTTTCAGTCGCCCGCTGCGGCAGACGACATACTGCAACTGGGTGAGCAGACAATTGATGCTTTAGAGTAAACGCTCCTCTACGCTCGCGTCGACGTAGTACGACTCGAATCAGCCGCACCCTCACTAATTGAAATGGAACTTATTGAGCCATCTCTTTATTTTGAAGAATGTTCTGAATCTACTACGCTATTAGCAGAACGATTTGATCGAACGATCTACAACCGCGACTAACGCCATTTCTTCAACAATCTCTAATACACACCCTATGTATCGCCTCGCAGTCATTCTCATGATCGCTTGCCTTTGGGGCGGATTGTTCTTCGGGGCATTGTCGATCGCCAAGTTGGACTTGGGCTATTTGCCAATCATATGTGGGCCTTGGGGCTGTCTCGCCGGTTTGGCTCCGCTGCTTTCGGTACACAGTATGTGGCTTGTGTTGCTCGGCGGGACTCTCACACTCACGCGTTGGGTAAGCCCTCGGCTACATTCGCCTCGAATTTGGGTTGTGGGCACTGCAATTGGATTCTGCAGTGTTCTTGGCCTGTGGATCTTTCAGTACATAGGCTTTTCCAGCCGCGATGGACAAATTTCGTCCCCCGAAGAAGCTCTCAAGTTCCTCTCATTCCACACACTTCGTTGCACCGACCTTCCTTTCATCGAATTTCTACTCTCGACCTCTGTCCATTCGCTTATTCCGTGGCGCGGTGCTGGCAAAGACCTCGATGTGAATAACGCGTCCGAAGCATGAGCCTGTGTTCATTCCTTCCTTTGCGTGAATTCATTCATCGCGTACAGCTTTCTCATTCACTGCCAACTGACCAATGAACACAAATCCTTCGAGCCACCTGAAACAGCTTCCTCGGACGAAGATCAAGGTCTCGTGATCTTAGGAGTTGAACAAGACTGCTTATTGCAACCTCGTGCACAAACTCCCCTCGCAGATGTGTTGTCACCATCTCGGCTGGTCCTCAACTGAAGCTGTGAAAAGGCAGTTTGCTTTTCGCTTCCAAGACTGCTGTGCCTGACTGCAGGGCGTCTCACGCTTCATCGCCTATGCACTGGACGCAAAGATCATTCGCTCTCTCATGCTGCGTTGGTTTTCGGAGCGAGCGCTGCAATTCGGCATTCTCATGTCGATAGTAATTGCAGGTCGATATCTGCATCCGTCAATCAGATCACTTGTCATACCCGCGATGGCATTTGTCACCATTGCGTTGTCGTCGATTCAACTTGAACCGCTATGGCTAGAGCGTTTCGACAAAGGCTCGTTTCGGATTCGCAGTTGCAATCCGGACTTTCTTGACTTCCTCCAGGAACTGGAACGCCCATAGGAAGGTTCGGAAGAGGAGTATTCGTACCGTCCGGCGGAAACAAACACAAGAAAACGCCCCAGAATGAGTCGGTTGTTCGCCTAGAGGGAGGCTCCGAGGATATGCTCAATTATAGTTAGAAGCACGTTTGGGTCATAAGGCTTGCTGATGAAAAAGCTACCGCCCGCTGCTCGCGTCTCTCTGACAATCTGCTCCTGCTGGAGGCTACTTAGCACGATGACTGGTAAGCCCATTAGATCTGGATCTTCGTCGATCTGAGCACAAAGCTCTAATCCATTGCCATCAGGCAACTGAATGTCAAACAAAGCGAGTTCGAAGCGTGTTTCGTAAAGTCGCTTGCGGGCTTGCTCAATCGTGCTGGCTGAATACGTCTTCAGCCCCAATGCTTCGAGATGCTGTTCAAGCAACATAAGTTGAACTGGGTCATCTTCCAGCAGCAGCACTTTCCGCTCGACGGATTTCTCAACTGGCTGCAACACTAGTTCAGGCGACGTTGCCGAGAATGCTCCCAATTCCTCACTGTCAAACCAGCTATCGCCTACAGGGTCTGTAAGCGAACTCCAAAGCGTATCTTGAGCTCGGCAGGAATTTGGGCCAATCATTGCGACAAAATCTAGTTTTGGGACTGCGAGTGTGTGGTGTGCACTTTCGTCGAAAGTGTCAAAGATCACTTAAGGTTGTCGTCCGCAGCAGCGAGCCGCGCAGATTATTTGAAAGCATCCAGGCTGCAATATCGTCCCCACTCGCCTAATATGCAGGTTCTAACGATTATGCTGGAGCCTAGCTCTCGGGAATGCAGAATCCAGATTTTCCAGCAACGGTTGGACGGCTCGAAGGAGAAAAGTTACTGCGGACTGTAGAAGTAACTTGCTGAAATCTTGTGCGACTGAGCTTGGCTAGGAGTGCCCCTCTTCGTTTACCAAGATGAAGTGTTGCTCACTGCGTACCCTGTTTTATCAAGGCATCAACTCCACGCTGCTGATGGTCTCGCGTTTTGACGGAACTAAACCGACCAACTTGGTGAAGTCGACTTTTAGCAGCTTTCCATCTGTGTACGAATTGCTTCCCGCCCAGAGTACTTCGACGAGCTAGATCTATTCGCACGAAAGACATGCTCAACCAGGTATTTCTGGCCTCCTGCACCACGCTTGGCGGGCGTCAAGAAATCGCTTGAACGCGTCGCTGAACCGGACGAACAGTTTCATCTGATTGCTGGCTACGGCAGAAGACGCTCACCGACCTGCGTACCGGCTACAACGAAGAATTTGACTACTTTCAAAGCGCGAATCACGGCGAAGGAACGGTTCCCTCGGAAACCTGTGAGCCGGAGCGTGTGCCAGCGCGTTATGTCCATGAAACGCACGTCGGGATGCTTGTCAGGTAGAAAGTCGCCCTGGCGGTGATGTACTTGATGGAGAGGGGAAGATTGAAAAAGTGGACGACATAACGGCAGGCAGCGCCCGCATGCGCACTTGGTTGGAGCACCCAAGCTTCGATCCCAAGCGAGATAGTCGAGAGACCTCCAACACAGTTCTGACATGGCCAAACGTTCTAGAGCCGGGACTGACGCCTATGGGGTAAGACCCAACAGCTGATCGCGAATCACGAACAGCCCTTACACATCAATTTCTTGTGCATCTTCCGCTCGGTCCATTATAAAACGAAATCGGGCAGAGGCGTCGCGGCCCATCAAGTCAGATACGACACGATCGGTTTCGAGTAAATCGTCGACTTCCACTCGTAGCAAACGTCGTGTCGCAGGATTCAGCGTCGTTTCCCACAACACCTTGGGCATCATCTCACCGAGTCCCTTAAAGCGGGTAATCTCAGGCTTCGCACGCCCATCAGCCTCAGACAAGATTCTCTCCCTATCCACTTCGTCAGCGGCCCAATACGTCTCTTTCCCAACGTCGATCCGATACAGCGGAGGAACAGCAATGTAAACACGCCCATCCGCGATCAAGGCTGGCATATGCCTGTAGAAAAACGTCAGCAATAGTGTCGTAATATGATGTCCATCGGAATCGGCATCCGCCAACAAGATGATTCGATCGTAACGTATTTTGGAAACATCCAAATTCTTGCCGATGCCGCACCCAAGTGCCGTAACAACATCCTGAAATTCTTTGTTGTCCAAAACCTTCTTCAGCGTCGCGTTCTCAGTATTCAGAACTTTACCGCGAAGTGGAAGAATCGCTTGGTGATTGCGATCCCGGCCTTGCTTGGCCGTGCCACCCGCCGAATCACCTTCCACGATAAAGAGCTCCGAATTCCCGCGGCCTGCCGAAAGGCAATCCGTCAACTTGCCAGGCAACATTGCCCGTGACGTTGCGGTTTTTCGGGACACGGAAGCTGAGGCCGCTCGAGACGCGGCACGAGCTCTAGCTGCGGCAATAATCCGCGCGACGATTGACTCGGCCACGCTCCGATTGCTGTTCAACCATTGCTCCAACTCGGATCGCATGGCGGCGTCTACAACTGGCTGAATCTCTGGATTATTAAGTTTATCTTTGGTCTGGCCTTGGAATTGGGGATCGCCAACGAAGACCGATACAATCGCCACGATTCCTTCACGAATATCTTCCTGTGCGATCTTCACGCCCCGAGGCACCAAATTGTGCGTATCGAGGTAATTCCGTAGTGCCTTCCCCATCCCAGCGCGAAAGCCGTTTTCGTGAGTGCCGCCATCTGCGGTTGGGATACCGTTGACGTAGGAACGAACGTGTTCGTCAGTTGACTCGGTCCATTTGAGCGTGATTTCAATTCGCTCGTCAGCGTCTTTCTGCACCGTAAACGGAGCTTCGTGAATCGCTTTGGCGGAGCGCGAGGTGATGACTTGATCCAAGTAGTCGACGATGCCATTTTCGTGCAAGAAGGAATCTTTCTTACCATTCACCTCGTCGACATAATTCACCTTAACACCGCGATGCAAGAAACTGGTGATTTCCAATCTTTGGCGAATCGTTTCGGGATTGAAAACCGTCTTGGGAAAGATCGTCGGGTCCGGCGTAAAGGTGATGGTTGTGCCCGAGCCGCGAAAGCTGCCTTTGGCCTTCTGCAGCCTACTCGTCGGCTTGCCTTGCGAGAATTCCATTCGGTACTGTGCACCATCGCGCCGCACCACTGCAGTGAGCTTCTTCGACAGAGCGTTTACGGCCGATGCGCCCACGCCGTGCAGACCGCCTGAGGTCTTGTAATTCTTGCCTTCAAATTTTCCGCCGGCGTGCAAAATGGTCAGCACCATTTCGAGGGCGCTCTTCTTCGTCTTCCTGTGCTTATCGACCGGGATGCCACGACCGTTGTCAGACACAGTCACGGTCGAGCCATCTTTATGAAGCGTGACCACGATCTCGCTCGCATGTCCGTTCATCGCCTCGTCGACTGAGTTATCCAAGATCTCCCAAACTAAGTGGTGAAGCCCTTGCGAGCCAACACCACCGATGTACATGCCTGGACGTTTGCGAACGGGCTCCAGTCCTTCCAAAGCAACAATTTCGTCAGCGCCGTATTTTGATGCAGTAGCCATAATTCAGATTCGTGATGAAAACTAATCTTGAGATTCGAGAGATTCGGGAGCTTGAATTGCCGGCCACACGATACGCGAGATCTTGCCGTTCTTCTGAATCTCGTTACCACGACCTCCTCGGGAAGTCGTTCTGTATTTCGCTGTTGAAATGGTCTTCTGAGCCCCGCGATTTGTTTCGACGACAAGCAAGTCGCGATCACCACTTGAGGCCTTGAAGCCCAACAGACGGTCGGTCTTTGAGAGCTTGATCAAGGTCACACCTTTGCCAGCGCCCGAGAGATAATTCACTTCTTCGATCGGGCAAATCACTGCGCGACACTCGGCCGAAATCGCCAATATGGTTTCCGTTCCATCAACAGGGGAAACGCCAACGATCTCGGCCCCAGGTGCAACGCGTGCATAACGCCGACCCGCTCGAGTGGAGGGATCAGCGAAAGGCTCCATGCCGAAACGTAGCGCGAATCCGTTGCTCGACGCAGCAAAACCGTGGACTTCTGGACAAAGATCTGGTTGCTTCGGATCTTCTTTGATACTGCCAATCGAGCGTGGATCCATCGAAAGCGCGGAAACGATTTTCTCCCCATCCTTCAACTTGAATAACTTCTGCACCGGTTCTCCGTAGCCTGTCGAAGCAGGTATGTCGATCAGGCGCGCCGTGTAGCATACGCCATAAGAAGAAAACAGTGCGATCGTGGCACGTGTCGATCCAGCCACACAAGCCAGCACACTGTCGCCCTCTCGCATTCGACTCTTCGAAGGATCCGCGATCTGCTTTTGACGCTTGACCCAACCATCGCTGCTGATGAGCACATTGCACTCTTCGGCAACAATAAAATCTTCTGCCGAATATTCGGGCTCTTCTTCTACGGTCAAGATCTTGGTACGTCGAGCACCATCCTTGGTCTTTCCAAAATTCACGACAACGTCGTCGATCTCTTGGCGAACGATCTTCCAGCGTCCAGAGTTGACAGTGTCGTCCGTGCTTTCTTTGAGCAATCGCTTGATCTGCCGGGCTCGTTTTTGTTTTTCTTTTAGCTCATCTTGAACCAAATTGATCTCCAACTTGGCCAGCCGATAAAGCTTCAACTCCAGGATCGCATCAGTTTGTTCGGCGTCCAGCCCACCGTCTTCGGCTGGAAAACGCTTCATAATCTTTTTGGCAGCATCGGCTTTGCCGTCAGAACGACGGATGATTCGAATGATCTCATCCAAGGCGTCAAAGATCAGCACGAAGCCTTCCAGAATGTGCATTCTGCGAAGCAAGCCTTCGAGTTCATGCTCCAGGCGACGGGTGACAACATCGAGCCGGAAATGCAGGAAGTGCCAAAGCACTTCTTTGAGTCCGAGACGTTCTGGACGACCGACTTCGGGATTCTCAGTTGGCACCAAGCAAGTCAAATTGACGTTGAAATTGCTCTGCAGCTGTGTGTGCTTATACAGGTAAGCAAGCACTTTAGCCTCATCTGCATCTTTCTTGAGCTGTAAGTCAATTCGGATTTCCTCAGTCGACAAGTCTTTCACATCTTCGATTAACGGCATCTTGCTGCTGACCACGATCTCCGCGATGCGTTCAATCAGGGCTGACTTATTAACCCCGTAAGGCACCGAAGTGATCTGTAGCACTTTACTGCCCCGTTGGCCAGCCACCACCTTGCTGGTAGCACGCATCTTGATCGTGCCTTGGCCCGTGCGATAGATGTCCCGCAACTCTTCCTTGGTGTTGATGACTTGGCCATCGGTCGGAAAGTCTGGCCCCTGAACCGCATCGTTGGCTACGAGCTGATAATCCTTGATCTCGGGATTCTCAAGCAGCTTGATCAGCGCCTTGCATACTTCACCAAGGTTGTGCGGCGGAATATTTGTCGCCATTCCAACGGCAATACCCATCGCACCGTTGACGAGCAGGTTCGGAATTCGGCTCGGCAATACGACGGGCTCGTTGAGCGTGCCATCGTAGTTAGGCTTGTGCGGAACGATTTTCGTTCCCAAGTCACGCATCACTTCCGCCGCCAACGGAGCCATACGGCACTCGGTGTAACGCATGGCGGC
>PKCQ01000312.1 GCA_002862265.1 Planctomycetaceae bacterium
GGTAGTGTATGTCAGAGTGGTCGTGGTGACGGTCGTGGTGGCGAGTTCCGTGGTGGAGTCCCTCTCACGGATGACAAGACAAGGTCTCTGAATGTATATGCCGTCGTACGCACGTCAATACGTTTGATCGTGTATTGGAGGCGATTCAAGGCGTCGTGGCATTGCGTTTGTTCTCGCAAGAAACAGTCACACAACCACTTCTCTTTCGCGTTACAAGCGAAATGTCAGAAGAAAAGGCGCTCGCTTTATCCGAGCACCAGGATCCGGTGCACCTCCCGTTCCTTCGAGATGGAAAGACACGCGGGCTGCGTCAAGAACGGATTGCACTGCATTGCGAAGCGGGCGAACCCTTGGTGGCGGAGGCGTTCAGCTCTATGGTTGGAGCCGACTCTGACCTGTTGCTCATCTTGCAGGGCAAGGATGGACGCGAAGTTGCCTTTGCGGACGATAGTACCTATGGCAGCGACCCCACACTGTCTTACTCACCAAAATACACCGGCACTCATTACCTCATCTTGCGCGAAGCCGAATATCGCGGCGGGCAACGCTACTACTTGAGAGTCGCCAAATCGCCTTCGCAGCTCCAAGCCTTCCCCGCCTTTGCTCAGGCCGGAAAAGCTTCGACAGTCGAGCTGTCGTCAACGATCACTTCGTATGCTATGCAGGCAAAAACTGAAGTGGATTCAGAGGGGCTCGCCTTTGTAGCTGCAAACGGCGGCAGTGCAAACTTGCTTACCCTGCCCTTCCCCATAGCAACAGGTTCGAAGCAACCACTGAGTTTGCCAATCGCAGTCAGCCTTCGCTTCGGTGCTGATTCGAACCAAGAAGCAACGCGTACAATTTCTCTCCATGCGCAACAGGATGAGCCACTCGACATTCGGACGGTCTTTTCAGACAGTCGATTTCGGGGTGAACTGCGTTTGCTCGCCCCAAATGGTCAAGTAGTCGCACAAAGCAGCAATCCAACCGAAGAATCACACCTGCGTCATGCCACCAAAACAGCGGGGCTGTTCCGCCTAAAAGTCCGCAATTTGTTCGGCGATACCAAAGTCAGCCGGTGCCACTTGATCTTGAGAAATGATTTGGCGGCCTGCGAGCTAAAGCTCAGAACGGACAAAAAGAATCCCAGGCTACACCGCCTGCATTGCCTAGATGGTTCGGAAGTTGAATTCCCCCTCAGGCTGGAACGAAATGGTTTCGCAGGTCCCGTCAGCATCCATGCTGAGCTTGCAGGAATACCCTGCGAAGTAAGTGGCCAGTTTGAAAAAGACCAAAGTGAAACGAGCGTACGTATCAAGCTCAGAGCCGACGTTTCAGGAACTGAGCTCAAGCATCTGAAAATCTCTGGCCGCTGCGAGTCAGGAGGAAAGCAGCTCTTTGTTCCACTTAATCTGTCAGCGGAAACTCAGGCCGAATTAAAGTCCACGACAGTACTGCCAAGTATCCTAACGCATTTCATTCCTATCGCGATTACGCAGCCCAACCCGGGCGCAATCGTCGCTCTTCAAGTGCATCCACGTGAGTTCAGAATCGCGGGAGCCCGCGAAGGCCTACAACTAGTGGTCACCGGCACGACTTACTCGGGACAACGCATTGACCTGACTCGAACGGCCAAATATTCGGCGAGCGGGAGTGTGAGTGTCGCCGAAGATGGTTGGATCAAACCGGAGAAAGACGGCAAGGCTACGATTCAGATCAGCCAGGAAAGACTCACGACTTTTGCCAGCATCGAGGTTTCACAGGCAGAAGTGCCTCAGCCTGTTTCGTTTGACTACCATGCCTTGCCTATCCTGGCACAAACCGGCTGCAGTGGTGGCTCGTGCCACGGCTCGCCGCAGGGCAAAGCCGGATTCCGCTTGTCGCTCTTCGGCTCCGACCGAGAGCTTGATCGAATGTCCCTCACTCGCCAATTCTTCGGACGCCGGACCAATCTGATTGAACCGGACAAAAGCCTGTTGTTGATGAAGCCGACCGGGCAAATCGCACATCAAGGCGGAAAGCGATTGGACGTTGCAGACCCAAGATACAAGCTTCTGCATAACTGGATTGCCGAAGGAGCCAAGACCGAGCACTTTGGTCCCAACTGCGTTGGCATCGAAGTGTTTCCATCTGAGAATATCCTGCTCAAGTTCCCCAAGGCCGCTCAGCAATTCTCAGTCATCGCACGCTTTGAGGATGGCTCCACACGCGATGTTACACGATTGGCAAAGTACGAGTGTAGCGATCCCAAAGTAGCAGAAGTCGATCAGAACGGACTCGTCCGCGGCATTCAACGCGGCGAGAGTGCCGTTATCATTCGCTACCTCAACTTTATTGAAACGCCACTTGTCACCTTTGTCCGTGACATCCCCGAGTTTGCGTGGCGCAGCCCCGAAATCACCTCGGAAATCGACAAGCACGTTTACGCCAAACTTCGACAACTCCAGTACTTGCCTGCCGAGCTTTGCAGCGACCACGAATTTATCCGCCGTGTATTTCTTGACAGCATCGGTAGCTTGCCGACGCAAGCAGAGGTCACACACTTTGTAGCAAGCCAGGATGCAGAGAAACGCTCTCGCTTGATTGGCGAGCTGCTTGAGCGACCTGAGTTCGCCAAGTACTGGGCACAAAAATGGGGCGATCTCCTACGAGTCTCCACCAAACTAATTGGGACGTCGAGTGCTCACAAGTTCAATCGCTGGCTGGAACACTCTGTTGCGACCAATCAGCCTTACGATGAATTCGCCAAGGAAATCCTGCTTGCCACCGGTAGTACGCGAGTTCAACCTGCAGGCAACTTCTATCGCTCGGCAGGTGATACAAGCGACGCGATGGAGACTGCGGCTCAAGTTTTTCTGGGTACCAGAATCCAGTGTGCCAAGTGCCACAATCACCCCTTCGAGCGTTGGACACAAGGTAACTACTACGGCCTGAGTGCTTTTTTCAACCGCTTGCAGCGTAGCAAAACGCGGCGAGATCAAGAAGTCATCCTCTGGAGTCGTGAGGACGGCGAAGTCCAACATCCCGCAACAGGCGAAATCGCGGGAACATGGGTACCGGTGCGTGGCGAACTGGAAACCGGAAAAGGCGACCGACGCTACGCCTTCGTGGACTGGTTGACTGCTGAAGAGAACCCACTGTTCGCCAAGATCGAGGTCAATCGCATTTGGGCTCACTTACTGGGACGAGGCATTGTCGAACCCTTCGATGACTTCCGTGACTCCAACCCACCAGCCAACGCTGCCTTACTGGACTTTCTAGAGCGAGAGTTTGTTAGTAGCGGATACGATCGCAAGCACGTTATGCGGCTGATCCTGAACAGCAATACTTATCAGGCCTCGTCTACCAGCACGAGTGCGAACGATGGCGACGAGAAGTACTTTTCGCACTACTATCCGCGCATGATGAGCTCCGAGCAATTGATCGATGCACTAGGGTTTGTGACAGGGAAGCCCAAGCAATTCTTCGGTGTACCGCCCGAGACAAAGGCGACTTGGTTGCCTGCACCCGACTTGCGGCCGCATGATCGAGGCCGGATTGGTGACATCGAGTTCCTGAAAGTCTTTGGGCAACCCGAACGCCAAAGTGCGTGCGAATGCGAGCGCAGCAAGGACGTCAGTCTTGGACAGGCGCTCGAACTACTGAATGGAAAGTTGGTAAGCGAGATGCTCACCAGTCAATCCAACTATGTTCACTCGGCCCTGAAAGCGGGCACCGACCATCGGGAAATCCTGCGATTACTCTTCATTCGGGCACTGAGTCGTCCGCCAACAGAAGAAGAACTCGCTATCAACCTGAGGTATCTCAATGAGCACCAAGACGCATCGCAGGCACTGGAGGATATTTGCTGGGCGATCCTGAACCGTAACGAGTTCCTTTTCCAGCACTGATTCCAGGCCATGATTCTTCGTTCTCTAGCAACCTTTTTGCTAACCATTCCCCCGATTGCTGCGTTATTGCAGTCTGCCTGCTTGGCGGAGGACAAAATCAGTTTTGTTCGCCAAGTGGCCCCAATCCTGCAGAATCACTGCGTCGCTTGCCATGGTTCGAAGAAGGCGGAATCGGATTACCGCGTCGATTCGTTCCAGGCTTTGATGCAAGAGACATCCGAGGGGCCAGCCTTCGTAAGTGGCAGACGGGATGCCAGTCATCTCTATCAGCGGCTCGTGACCGAAGATGCGGACCTGCGAATGCCGCCTGAGAGCAATCCGCTGCCGACCTCAGAGATCGAAACAGTCGAGCGATGGATCGAGCAAGGTCTAGTTTTCGATGGATCTTCCGCAGCCGCTCCACTTGCAGAGCTGTTGCCGGTGATTACGCATCCCGATCCTCCAGATCGCTACCCTGCCTCACTGCCGATATCTGCCTTGTTGCTCCTTACCAAGCACGAACGAATCCTGATAGGCGGATATCACGAGATCTTAGTTTGGGATTACGCCGGAACCTTGAAGGCCAGAATCAGGAACCAAGGACAACGCACCTATTCCATCGCGATGCACCCAATCAAGCCGCTGATCCTTTCCGCCAGCGGAACGCCTGGAAAACTTGGCGAAGTCCGAATCTTTGACTTGGATAGTTTTGAACTTCGAGGCATTGTAGCGCAAACAGACGAAGTCATCATGGATGCCCAATTCAGTCCTGATGGTAGTCGCATTGCGGTGGCGATGCCCGATGGGACGACCCGAGTTTATTCAGGAAGCAATTACGCCGAGAAGGAGCGTGAGCTGCTCGGGCACTCCGATCAAGTAACTTCACTCACTTGGCACTCTGACGGAATCCGCCTTGCCACAACTAGCCGTGATCACACCGCGAAGGTATTCGATATCGAACGCGGCGAATCCATTGCCACATTCACTGGTCACTCTGCCTGCGTGAACGACATTTCCTTTGCTGGCGACAAGACTCTTCTATCAGTCAGCAGTGACGGCAGCGCAATGACTTGGAATGCGGAGACCGGCAAGCGCATCAAGTCCCTTTTTTCTGGAAAGCAGAACATCCTAGCCTGCTGTGTTCGTCAAGACAAAGCTCTGGTCGTTGGCGAACATATGGTGAAATGGATCGACGCCAGAAACGGTCAACAACTCGAGAACATCAACATTGACGACTGGTGCAACTCCTGCGATTGCGTTTCTGGAGGCGAGAACGAAGACGTGCATTTGCTCGGCACACACTCTGGACGCATTCTGTTACTCAGGGACAAGCGGGAAGTCAGTAATTTTACAGCTTCTCCTCGGTAGTGGACGAGGTCACGAATCGTTGGCATCGCCAGCCCGACATCCCTCCACTTCTCGCGACTGTTTTTCATCTCCCTCAGGCTATTTTGCGTACGTCGCGGTTGCCTCTCTTCAGCTGCAATTATCGCCCAGAGTGCAATACGCCTCTTCACCTAGTTCAGTACTAAGTAACCTCCTACTACCCTCCTGCTCTGTTGCAGGCAGCGAAACGCCCTTTCCGGTTCGCTCGTCGTGATGGCTTCCTTTAGTATCTGGCTACACACCAACCTTTGTCGACGTCCCGATCAGTTTTTGGCAGGGGTGAACTTGTCGTAACTTTGTTCTCCTGCTTGCGTGTTCCACCCGCATTCCGTACTTCCTACTAGCTACCCTTCTGCCGAATGCGACGCTTGAAGCGCAACCATTAATCGGTGCCAACATCTCATTGCCGCACCCATAGGCGCACGTATTGGCTGGGTTTTAACGCGAGGGAGAAGTACTTCTTCACTTAAAGTTATGGTCACCTTGCCGCCTGAGATCTTGAGAGCGGAAAACAAGTCTTGCGTGAGAAAGTTGGGTCTCAATCCTGCAATACATCCACAGAGCACCGCGAGCTTCTTTTTGTTCAAAAACGGAAAGGTCAAAACTGACTTTTTCACTACGAGTACGGTGAACCGACTCCAGCTGCCAGCTATCTGATTCCTGATGAGGTAGCCCCAAGTTTTTCTGTTTCTCGAAAGAAAAGCATCATCTATTGCCTGCCTACGAATGGTGAATGGACTCGCCGGAACAAGTCTTATTGCTTTACCGCCAGTCCTTGAAACCTCCACTCGAGTCTCAGCAGCCTCAGCCATTCTCAATGTACGAATTCGACCTCGAACAGGGAATCAAAGAAACTCATAGGTGCTGTTAGCACCGTGCTTTGCAGCGGCTGGTCAATGAAAATCCATCAGCTGCGCACACATCCACTTTGCTATGTCCTCAGCTGATTCAAGACAACGACTGCGCCAGTCCGGAGATCGCGGACAGAAGACTTCTCGAAGTCGCTGCTTGGCGGGATGCTGGAGATCCGTTGCAGCCCCCCAGTGAAACAACTGGTTTTCCCGCTTGAGAGCTTTGAGAACTTGAATCGGAGGATACGTTCCAAACTCAACAACCGCAAAGAAGTATCGCCCGCAGTTCCACTTCCTCGCTTGGTTTTCAACCCAAGAACCAAAACTACCGGAAGCCCGATAGATCTTACGATCATCATCGGATGCTGCGGACATATTCACGCAGCGTTCAGGAGAGAACCTCGTGTGCAGCTTTTGAGCGAACTCCGGCTCTATTGACATCTCGGTAATCAATTGGAAGTTCGCTCTTTTGCCGAGCCCGGAATGCACGTCTAAATGCACCACGTTCTGAATATCTCGCAGCCAATTCGGCATCTTTTCCTGTAGCCAGCTGGCTAAAGGCGAAATCTCGCTACCGCCGTAGAACAATCCCTTCGGATAATCGTACTGCCCTCCTGCCACCGCCTCCTGAACAGCAGAAAATCCATGGCACAAAATATTTGCCACGGCCTTGAGCTCAAAACCGGGGTCCCATGAACTCGGTGATTTTCGCGGATTGAGTAGCGAATCGAGCCGGCCATAGAGCTCTGGAGTCCCTTGGTACTTCCCATCGACCAAAAAGTTGCGATTGAGATCGACATTATTCTGATCCGCTCGGCGCATAAAGTGATAGCCAAAGGGGTTCAAGCTGTGCAACAAGATAACTCTACACTTCGGTGAATCTCGCTGCCAATTTTCTATCAACTTTGCCAGCACTGCCGATCCCAAGAATCCCTCGACGCCATGAAGCCCTGTAGAGACAACGAGAGCCGATCTCGACTCTGAAACACGAGGTGATAGTGCAACCTGAACTCGTAGCTCAGGCGTACATGGAATGCCATCCGTGGAGATTGGGTCGCTGTATTCCAAGTCCCAATTCAGATTCTCCACACCTCGGGTAAACTGTTCATAAGCCTGCAAGTAGCTCTCGGGGAAGTATTCAGCCATGAAAACAAGCGCTTGGTCGCTCGGGATGTTGGGTAAAGACCATACATAAATAAAGGCCCCCACACGCAATCGCATCGAGGCCTTTAGTTTGTGCCTGCTCACCGCAACCTAGCGTCCCGGTGCACTTCTCAGCTTGACTTTCAGAGTCTTCTCTTCAGCGCCTCGTTTTACGACTATTTCGACTTCCGTACCCGGCTTGTACTTACGCAAGCCAGCTGACAAGCCTTGAATGTCCGCGACAGCAACGTCGCCGATCTTAATGATCACGTCGCCAGACTCAAGCCCTCCATCGGCTGCGGGGCCTTCCGCGTTCACCTCAGTGAGCTTCAAGCCTTCAACTTCAGCAGAGTAATCTGGGATGACTCCCAGATAAGACATCGCACCACGAGCTCGTGGTCTGCGGCCACCATCCTGAACAGGCTCCGGCCGCTTTGGCATGCTGACGACTTCCGCCAGCAGTTTCTCTGCGAAGTCGATTGACTGAACCACACCATCAACGTTGATCGTTGAAAAATCATCTTCAGGTGTATGATACAGATCCGTCAGTCCAGTGTGAAAAAAGATCACAGGAATACCGCGTCTATAGAATCCCAAGTGGTCACTCCCGCCCATCGGAATCGAAGTATCAATTTTGATGCCACCTTCAGAGACAACCTTCTCGACCAACTCTGGAAACTCCTTTCCTGTGCGAACACCTCCGACATGCAGCCCTTCCTTCCGAAGGTTTCCGATCATATCGAAATTGATCATGGCAACGGTGGCTTCCAGCGGAACCAATGGATTCTTAACGTAGTAATTGCTACCAAGCAGCCCTCGCTCTTCGCCCGTGAAGCCAACAAACACCATGCGTCGAGCTGGTTTCTCATCCCTAGCTGCGAATCTTCGCGCCAGCTCCATGACTGCAGCCGTGCCCGTTGCGTTGTCGTCCGCGCCATTGTGGACGGCGCGTTCGTTCGGCCGACGTGAACCAAATGGGCCAAAGCCCAAGTG
>PKCQ01000405.1 GCA_002862265.1 Planctomycetaceae bacterium
AATCGGAATCACCGAAGCCAGAGACCAAAGTGTTGTGCCGGAATCGAGTGAGCTGCGTTATCAACCATTGCGGCTCTGAGCAAATAGTTGGGTACCGTACCTTCATGGCATGGTAGATTTCCGAAACAGTGCTCTTGCCATCGCTATGCTTCAGCAAGGCATACTCGACGTCTCCAATTCGGATGGTCTTGCGGGTCGCGGGATCAAAGACGATCCATCGCTGTGCCGATTCGTCGTGCGTAAACTGCAGCTCGGCTCTACCTGATGGTCGTTGCTGCAACAGCTCTACCAATGAACTCGCAGGCTGCTGTGACGACTCACCTTTGGCGCGCTGAGGCTCATTGAGATCGTAAGCTGTGAGAGAGATGCCATCCATGACGTCGATTACTCGAACTTGGTTCCGCCGTTTTTAGTTGATTTCAGACCGAGTTATTGTTGCTCGAGTAAAGACAGTTTGCTCTGAGCCAGGGGCGTTCGTCTTTCCGAAGTCAATGTCCTGCCCACTATTGAGAAAGACTTTGACATTCATTCCAGGCAATAAGAGCCAACTGCCGTCAACCTGACGATTTTGAACGCGAATATGAATCCGCGAGAGCCCTTTCGCACTGACCTCATGGTCATAAGAAGCGACTTCGCCCTGAACTACCACGGTTTTTCCGCTGCTATTATCTATGAATTGCACCCTGACCTCGGCTTCCAACAAAGCATGTAACTTGAAAGCGTCGATCGGGATTGAACGATCGATCACTAGGCGCGACAGATCCGTGATTTGCAATATTGGCTCGCCCGCTTGGACCCATTGTCCCGCGTGTTTGTAGCGTTTCGAGACAACGCCTGAAAGCGGCGCCGTGACGCTCCTTCGTTTCAAAGAGATTTTTGCCGCCTCTAAACTAGCTGCCTTGAGCTGTGCGTCGACCGCGGCGCGTTGCTGAGAATGCTTGGCTCGAACCAATGCGACTTTTGCTTGTTCCCAAGCTAGTTTTTTTTGCCGAAGCTCGCTGTCGCTAAAGCGCGTGGCTATCCTCTCATAGTTACGATACTCCTCTTCTCGTTGCTCCATCGCAAACTGATGAAAGTCGATGTCAGAGTTATCCGCTGCGAGCGCGTTGGCTGATTGGAGTTCGTATTGTGCCAGCCGCTGCGATAGCTGCGCGATATCTTCGTCTAGTCGCGCGAGAACCGCGTCCTCCTGAACCGCCTGGTTTTGATCTACGTCCACAGAAGCCAGCAGACCGCTTTCCAAAGCAGGCACGTCCACAACTCGCTCCGCTCGGACTGGGCAATTTTCAAAAGCTTGCCACCCTGGCGGAAGCGAACTTTCGCTCTGCCCACCTGCCAAGGACTGCAGCAAACCGAGACTGACCAGAAGGAATCCGAAAACGAAACGTGATGTCAGTGCAACCAACATGGAACTTGTTACAGATAGAGGAGAAAGTGAGTGCGAATCGCCCAGTATGCATCACGAATCACAAGCCAGTAGACCGGAACCGTACCACAATCAATGGTCGCATTCGCGACCGCTCCGTCCTTGCGAATCGGTAGCTGTGATGCTTCCAAACTTGCCTCCCCATAAAGGACTGCAGCGTTGGTTTCACCCGAGACGATTTGCGAAGCAAGCCTTTCCAACCTAGCTTCTTGGGCCTGATCAGGATGGCTAACCAGGGAGAATCGCACCCTCGGCTTGGAACTGTCATCCCGTAGATTCGCCATAACCAGACCAATCCGATTTTGAGGCACTGCGACTTGCAAAAGCCAGGGGCCGGATGGGTCATACGTCGTAGCCAGCAGCTGACCAGCCTTTACCGGACGTTTGTATAAGCGATTGCCCAGATCCCAGGTTGAAACCTTACCGGAGCCCAAAGCAAATACCTGTAGATCTTTCTGGCTCAGGGTAAGTACCTGCACCTGTTGATTGAGGGACCTTTGCAAACTGCCAAGTTGCCCAAGCTGTGCCTCCATCCGGTCTCGTTCCATAGCTGAAAAAGACTCATCGCGGGCCAGCTTGTTTTCCAACTCTTCAATCCGGTTGTGTGCTTGCTCACGTTCGCCCAGCAATGATTCGAATTGGCTGTCAAGCTTTCGGCTCCGCAGACTCAGCAGCGGTTGCTGATCGTCGACAACTTCGCCTTCGCGCACATGGACTTTTTCAACAAAAGCATCCATCGGCGCGTAATAGGCATACTTGTTCACAGGTTGCAGCACCGCCTGCACTTGAACTCGCTGCGGCACCGGAAAAAACCCAACACAGGCAACCAAGACTGCAGCCACCGCCCAGATCGTAATGCGACGAAGCTGCCCACCCGAGGACTTAGCCTTCGGTTGCAGCCAAAAGTTCGTCCGAGACGCTGCCGCCAGTGTAGCTGTAGCATCGAGCAGCTCGAGCGTCCTTGTCGTCTTCAGTGGCGAAATTGGATCGACTCCCGCATTGGCGAGAGCTGCGGTCTGTTCGGCATCAAAGCACAGAAGCCAGGAATGCAGCGGCGTTTCAGGGGAGTCGTAGACTGCCAACGAACGACAGTGCAGCAGATCGCAAACGGCATCGATTGCCTGTTGGTCTGTTGCCGTCAGGAGCTGGTTAGGGTTCAGTGCCGAGTCTCGTTCTTCTGAAACTCGACGATCGGCAGCGTAGAAAAACTGGATGGAGCGGCTGTTCTTTCCGGAGGGCTGCAGGGACTTGTCGAGCAAAGGAGTAAGAGCCACGATCTGCTCGGCCACTTCACTTCGCGGATCAGGTTCATCCAAGTGAGAAGCAGCTAGCACCTTGGCACGCTGCAGCGGCCAACTCGCGCGCTGTAGCCAGTAGGCTTGTTGGGCCTGCAGTGTTTCGCAAAGCCCACTTACTGCAATTCGAGAACGTAAGCGAGAATCACTACACTGTAGTGCCTCGCAGATCCATTTCTCGGTCTTGTCTGCAAGCTCCTGACGCTTACTCAGTTCCTTGACCAGTTGACGGCGAAGATAGTCCGCGAGTAAGTCGGCCATTTGCGCAAGGAATCGAAGATAACCTCGTTGCGCTGCTGGTCCACCACAAGCCGTTTGAACAACCTCTACCAAACACTCTACTTCGCCTTCGAGTGTCACAGGAACGATTACTAGCGCTTCGTTCGTTGGATTGCTTGGGCGCTCTGCATCTACCGCAACTGCTTGGGGCGGAATGAGAATCGGGTGCTTCTCGCGTGCCACGCATTCTAGAATTCGAGCGTGTTCTTTTGGCGCTTCGCCGGAATCAGTAAGTAGCTCCAATGGCATCTGATAATGCGCGCGCGCCTGGAACGAATTCATTGGTGCCGTAATGGTGTCGGCCTGCTCCGATCCAGCCGGGCAGTCCCGAGGACTTTTCCATACAGCTGCACCCGAGGCACCCATTGCCAGGGTAAGTTTCGTTAGAAAGCCTTGAAAAAAATCTCCCGTCGATAGATCCGAGTGCGCTAGCTGCGCGATCTCGGCTGAAAGCTTTCGAATTTCAACTTTGGTTTGCTTCACGTGAGGGGCATCGAGCGAAGCCACATTGGGCAAGCCATCGATAGGCCCCGACGAGAGTAACCGGTCAGCGCTTGCTGTAAAGGTTCTGATTGGATCGATCGTTGACAATCCGGTGCACCTTCACCGCTAAATTCGAAACTTATCTTACTGAAGTCGCCAGCGATTCTGGCGAACGGCAACAGCTGTGACGACTCAACCAGCCCCGCTCGAAACGGAATGCGTCAGGAATTAGTTGGACCAATTCAGATTGGACTGAGCTCGAGGATCAACACCACTGGTTCCCGGAGCGGTGCCCATATTTGTGACTCCCATTGGTGGCTGTCCGAAACCGGGCTGTGTCGAAGCAGTGGTCACGTCTCCCATGCTTCCAGCTGGAGTTGTGTAAGTTGCTGGAGCCACGCCCGTGCTATATCCAGTAACTCCTGCGGCAGTCATAACGGATGGGTTCACAGGGGTCCCCGGATAGACTTGCGAAACCGAGCCACCAGTCTGGTTGTAGTAGTTTGATGGAACATTGTAGGTGCCCGTACCTGGTGGCTGAATCCTTGGTGGGTACTGCATGGGGTAACCCATCCACGACTGACAACCACTGAGAGAAAGCAAGCCCAGGCAACAAGCGAGTACGGCCGACTTGGAAACAAATACTCTCACGGAAAAACTCCTCACGCGTTAGGCGACGACCAAGATTCGCCAGGACAATTCGATGGCGGGACCGTAGTCATTCCGCAGACCTACCGCCATAGCATTTCCTTGTGCTAGCTCTCTCTTACCACCTCTCAATCTCATTACTCTTGCTCCCACTCCTGATCGTTGTCCGACTCGTACTCAATGAACTAGTAAGCCACAGAACCAAGCAGTTTTGATTTACTAGAAACGAAGGCGATCAATCCCGGGTACTTCTGCAGTGAGTACGACTACCGCCTCACTGAGTACCGGTGCCTTGGCGCTGGGCCCTGTTTCCGAAACGACGTTCTTAAACCGCAAGAGCTTCTTCTTTGGACCAAATTGGGACTGGCATGACATAGTCATGAGCCGATTTGACCTGTACTTCGCTACAGCGACTTAATTGAAACTGCCGAGGCTCGCATCGGCACAGGCATAGTCCTAGAAATCGCCCATTGGGAAGAAAACGAATAGGACTGACGACTCGAACCGTTCTTTTTCCTTTGGAATCCAAGTACTCCATCTCTACTACCAAGTCGTCTGATCGTCGCATTGCTCTTGTTAGGAGGTATTTCATTTGTAATCTTACTCTTTGGTGTCGGATTTCGTCTCAGTTGGCTGACTCTTGTACCAATAGCTTCGCTGGTCGCCGGACACCTCTGGTCCCTCCACTCGGCAATTCAGAACTTTGTAGTCGGATTTGCCAGTATCCCCCTCTTCTCCAATTCCCTTTTAAGCTTCGCCTTCCTCCGTACTAGTTGCTTCCGAATCCCATCAACCCTCCCCCCAAGACTGTCTCAAAATGCGACACAGCGGCTCCCTTTGACTTGTAGATTGTAGGAAGAGCCTTGCTTTTGAAGGGACTGACAAAGTAGCGAGGCCAGTCAAAGGCGAACGAAGACGAATCGTAAAGCTCATGAAAACAACAACTTAGGGCAATCTAAGTGCCTTTTCCCTGCTGCCAAACTACTGTTTGGCACTGCTCTTGCTGATCATAAAATCCGTATGATCGTTACATTCGTGACAGACATGCAGGGAGTCATTCCTCCTAAGTAAGAGCCCTTTGGTACAAGGAAGCAAGCCATGCCTACTCAGATGACAAAAGTTCCTGCCCGAGCGACCATTCCGATGGTTTTGGATATGAAGACGATTCGCAACCGAGTTGCGGCCATTAAAGCTTCATGGAGCCATGAAACCGCCAAGTCGCGGGCGGCTGAAGGAGCCAAACGCCGCGAAGACTTGGAGAACATGCTGTTAGAGTTGATGTGCGATATAGAGGACTCGGAAGGTTCCTGCGATCTCGAAGAGTGCGGGTTTAGCCTGGTGGGTTAACACTTGTCGTGTTGGGTCACCACCAGCGGCCCGTGCCACTGCAGCTGATGAAAGCGGTGGCACGGCTGAAGCAGTTCCTCGGACAAACGTACTTCTGCGGCAAATCTTGGGTTTCATCCTTCCGAGTTTTTCTGTCCTGTTGAGCTTGGATCATCTCAGTTGACCTCGTCTCTGTGAAACCTTACGCTTACGCTCTGTAAGTCCTTGGCTCGAAGCAATTTAAGTCGATAGCTTGCCAAGTCGACAGGATCTCAGACGTGGGGTCCATCACCTAGCAACCAGTATTTTGGCTGTTCGCACGCGTCGGTCCCAATCCCTTGGCGGACTTCGTGAAGATCTTTGGTCTACGAGTTGCTCCCGCTAGGATTCCGGCGAAATTCGGTCAAATTGGCGATAAAGATCCGTTCTTTCGATAGGCGTCGGACACGCCAAGAATCACAGCAACCAAGGCATTAAGCCAACTTAACGATAAGACAAACCAACTATGGAAGCATTGGAAAGCATCTGGGAAGGCATTAGCAACTTCTTCTCAAGTTTCCTGCAGGGCATCGAGCGACTAGTAACTGGAGTGTTCGGTTCGTCCAACGCGCGCCAGATCAAGCGTTTTGAAGCGATCGTCGAGAAGATCAACGGATTGGAAGACAGTCTTTCCAAGCTGAGCGATGACGAATTGCCCGGCAAGACAGCTGAGCTTCAGGCGCGGCTGCGCGATGGTGAAACATTAGACGACGTATTGGTTGAAGCGTTTGCCTTGTGCCGCGAAGGCGGCAAGCGTTTCCTGAACATGCGTCACTACGATGTGCAGCTCATCGGTGGCATCGTGTTGCACAACGGCATGATCGCCGAGATGGTCACTGGGGAAGGAAAGACTCTGGTGGCGACGCTCCCAACGTATCTCAATGCTCTAGCTGGTCGCGGTTGCCATGTAGTGACAGTTAACGACTACCTTGCGCGGCGTGACATGGAGTGGATGGCACCACTTTACATGGGGCTTGGTCTTACTGTCGGAGCCATTCAAGGCGGCATGTCAAACGACGAACGTCAAGCTGCATACGCCAAGGATATCACCTACGCAACAAACAACGAGCTCGGTTTTGACTATCTTCGCGACAACATGCGTCTTGCAGCTCGCGATGACGATCGCTTCCCCAAGCACTTGCAGCAGGTGCAAGGACCACTTGCCTTCGCCATCATTGACGAAGTCGACAACATCCTGATCGACGAAGCCAGAACACCTCTGATCATAAGCGGCCCCGCTCATGTTGACATCGGCAAGTATGCGGACGCAGACAGAGTCGCTCGCGGGTTAAAGAAAGACGAGCACTTCACAGTCAACGAAAAAGACCATACCGTCAACCTGACGGATGAAGGAGTTCGAGCTGCCGAAAAATTGGCTGGTGTCGAGAGCTTTTACACCGCGGGCAATATGGAATGGCCGCACATGATCGATAACGCTCTGAAGGCACATCATCTATACAAGAAAGATGTCAGCTACGTCGTCAAAGACAACTCCATCGTTATCGTCGATGACTTTACCGGACGATTGATGGAAGGCCGCCAATGGAGCGATGGCTTGCACCAAGCCGTCGAAGCCAAAGAAGGCGTGAAGATCAAGGAAGAGACGCAGACGCTCGCCACGATCACGCTGCAAAACTTCTTCAAGCTCTACACCAAGACCGCAGGTATGACAGGTACCGCGATGACGGAGGCAAACGAATTCTGGAAGATCTATAAGCTGGATGTGATTGCCATTCCAACGAATCGTGGCCTCCAGCGAATCGAACACGCCGATACGATCTTCCTCACGGAAAAAGAAAAGTACGCGGCGGTTGCCGATGATGTCGAACGTGCTTCCAAACTTGATGTAGTTGAACTGAATGACGGCGATGAGCTCGAAGGTGATATCATCAAGGAAGGCGACTCCGAGCTGACGATCAAGCTCAAGTCACCGCGAGAAGAGCGCAATATCGCCAAGTCAGAAATCGCCGAGATTGACCGTAGCGGTCGCCCTGTTTTGATCGGAACAGTTTCCATTGAAAAGAGTGAGCACATAAGCCGCCTGCTGGAGCAACGCGGCGTTCCTCACCAAGTCCTCAACGCGAAAGCTCATAAACGCGAGGCGGACATCGTTGCTCAAGCCGGGCGAAAGGGCGCTGTCACTATCGCCACAAACATGGCTGGTCGTGGTACCGACATTATCTTGGGCGGTAACCCAGAGACGATGGCTTGGTCTCAGCTTCAGGACAAATACCCAACGCGTCTGGATGTTCCAAGAGAGGAGTGGGACGGCCTGGTCGAGAAGATCGACTCCGAAGAAAAGTTGAGTGAGGCCGGTGTCGAAATTCGCGAGATCGGCGGCCTGTACGTAATCGGCACGGAAAGGCACGAGTCGCGACGAATCGACTTGCAGCTCCGTGGTCGTTGTGGACGACAAGGAGACCCTGGCAGTAGCCGATTCTACCTTTCCCTCGAAGACGACTTGATGCGCATCTTTGCCGGCGACTGGGTTCGCGGGATGATGGGCAAGCTCGGCATGGGTGAAGGAGAGGCCATCGAGAACACATTCGTGAGCCGTAGAATCACCGCTGCCCAGAAGAAGGTTGAAGAGCGCAACTTTGAAATTCGCAAGAACCTGCTCGAA
>PKCQ01000617.1 GCA_002862265.1 Planctomycetaceae bacterium
GCAGCTGATGCTGATGATGGTAATCGGTACCTTGCTCGGCATCACTGTCGGAGCCATGCCCGGCCTAACCGGAGCTATGCTCATTGCCTTGGCGCTACCACTTACATTCTCCATGAATGGTGAGACCGCAATGGTGCTGTTGGTATCGATGTACGTCGGCAGCGTCTCGGGCGGACTCGTCACGGCCACGCTACTTAAGATTCCAGGTACTCCGGCATCCATGATGACCACCCTGGATGGCTATCCAATGGCTCAGCGGGGAGAGGCAAGCCGGGCTCTAGGACTGGGAGTCTTCGCGTCGCTGGTCGGAGGAATTGTCGGCTGGCTCTTCTTACTGCTGGTCTCGGCGCCTCTAGCCAAACTAAGCGTCCAACTAGGGCCCTTCGAATACTTTTCATTGGTGCTCGTCGCTCTGGTCTTGATCGCGAACGTCAGCGGCGAGTCGCTGTCGAAGGGCGTGTTCTCTGGTGCACTCGGCTTACTACTTGCCATCCCTGGAACCAACCCAGCGAGTGGCCAGCCTCGTTGGACTGGAGGCATCGCAGAGCTGGAGGATGGCTTCAAGTTATTGCCGGTGCTGATCGGCCTATTTGCGATGAGCCAAGTTTTCGCTGAAGCCCAGAAGGCCAAAGGGAAAAAGCAAGAGAATGCGATTGCCGCAACTGGTTCATCCTTCGAAGGAATCCGTTCTGCCGTACCTCAATGGATCAACCTAGTTCGGTCGAGCCTACTTGGCACTCTGGTTGGTATTCTTCCGGGTGTGGGAGCCAATATTGGCTCGGTGATTGCTTACTCCGCGGCCAAGAGCTTTTCCCAAAAGCCGGAAGAATTTGGTAGTGGCAGTGAAGAAGGAATCGTCGCTTCGGAAGCAGCCAACAATGCCAGTGTCGGCGGTGCCTTGATCCCACTATTCGCCATGGGAATACCAGGGAGTGTCATAGATGCGATCTTACTTGGCGCGCTTACGATCCACGGCCTCCAACCTGGGCCTCTGCTAATCGAACAGAACCCTACGCTGTTTCAGACCCTGCTAATCGCAGTCCTTCTCAGCAACATCCTCATGTTCGCAGCGATGGCGGGCACTGCGAGGTATCTGGTTCGACTTGCAAAACTGCCGGTCTCCCTTCTATTGCCGACGATCATCACCCTTTGCGTCCTAGGCTCTTTCGCCTTGGCGAATCGCATGTTTGACGTTTGGGTAATGCTCGCGATGGGCGGACTGGGTATCCTAATGAACCGCCTGCGTCTTCCGCTCGCACCGTTCGTCATTGGATTTGTCCTAGCGCCGATAGCGGAAATGCGACTGACGGAAGGTCTCATGCAAAGTGGCGGCAGCTGGCTACCGATCATCACGCGTCCCGTTTCCGCATCGCTACTGGTTATCGCGGGATGCGTTCTGACATTCGGCCTGCGACAACATTTTCAAAAGAACTCGATATCACCAAATTAGATGACCGAACCGACCTCATCACGTCCCAACATTCTTTGGTACTGCACCGACCAACAACGCTTCGACACAATCGGGGCTCTGGGCAATCAGTATGTCCGTACCCCTGTCGTAGACCAATTGGTACACAATGGCGTAGCTTTCACACATGCTTATTGCCAAAGCCCCATCTGTACACCAAGCCGCTCGAGTTTCATGACAGGGATGTATCCCTCGCGGATTCACAACACCCGCAATGGCAACGAGAGCTTTCCAGAATCGCCTCCGCTGATTAGCAAGTTGATCGCCGATAGCGGCTATCGTTGCGGAATGATTGGCAAATTCCATTTGCAAAGTTCAGGGCGACGCACCGAACCGCGTTTGGATGACGGATTCAGCTTTTGGAAGTTCAGTCATGCCCCACGCGACGATTGGTCGGAAGGGCACCACTACGCTGACTGGGTGAGCAAACAGGGTGGCGATCTTAACGCCTTGCGCGAAAGTGAGGATCGCGTCCCAACTGAGCTCCATCAAACGACTTGGGCCTCAGAATCCGCGTTTGAATTCTTCGCAGAGCATGCGGATCCCAAACAACCGTGGATGCTTAACATCAACATCTACGATCCTCACCCGCCCTTTATTCCACCAAAGTCTTACGCAGATCAGTTCAGTTCCTCGCACATGCCTGGCCCGTATTTCCGAGATACGGATTTGGCACAACAGGCTAAGTTTTTCGCCGTCGATTTCCAAGATCAAATCCGGACTCCAGAAGAACATGATGCTTTCGCCAAACAGGCTCGCTACTATGCAATGATCGCGCAGATCGATGATCAGTTTGCTCGAATCTTGGTTCACTTAGAAAGAACGGGGCAGCGTGAAAACACGGTTGTCATTTTCACTAGCGACCATGGCGAATCGTTGGGTGATCATGGCCTGATGTTCAAGGGTTGCCGTTTCTACGAAGGACTGGTTCGCATCCCACTAATCTTCAGCTGGCCAGGGCAATTCTCGCAAGGCAAGCAAGATAGCAGCTTAGTAGAACTCACTGATCTCTCTGCAACTCTCTTGGATCTTGCTGGAGTAGAGCAGCCGAGCTGGATGCAAGGACGAACATTGCTACCAGCACTTCGGGACTCAGGTGATTTTGTTCCTCGCGATTTCGTTCGCAGCGAGTACTTCGATGCACTCGATCCGCATTTCACCGGTGGCACAGGAACCTACGCCACGATGTTCCGCGACACGCGATACAAACTTTGCATGTACCACGATCATGATCTTGGGGAGCTCTATGACTTGCAGTCCGACCCCTGGGAATTCGAAGACCTGTGGGATTCACATGAGCACCAAGAAATTAAATACGATCTCATTCGTCGCAGCTTTAATGCTCACGTGACTCTGACCACGGATGTGGGCTCGCGGCGAATTGCACCAATGTAGTGAGCATCGATCAGGCGGCACGGTTGAGCACGCTGTCCTGCTGCAAGCTCAACAGCCTTGGAAACGATGCTCAGGTAGGAATGTGCATGCTGACAAAGGGTCAAACCCTGGCTGGGCCATTGCCACCAGGAAAGTCTCTAGTCAGCTGCTTGGCAGGCTCCCTTAGGCAACTTTTGAGCTCGGCATTTACCTCTGACTTTTGGTGACTCGGACTCGGTGGCTTTCCCTCGAGTTGAAATTTCCCGACGCTTCCAGTCATTCCATCGAATCGTGCCCCTTGAGCTTCAATCCTACATCCAAGCGATCTCTGGTCGACGACTGGATGAGCGTGAGTTTTTTTTGCATCGAATGCTTACGTCGGTCTCCTTAACTGGGATTTTCACATCGGCTCCGAGCTTCTCTCAAGCCTTTGTAGATCAGCTTCAGCTCAGCTTTCGCGTCAGATTATTGCTTCGAGACTAAATCCTCATCACCGGATTACGAAACAATATTCAAGGGCTGATGTGCGATCATGTTGGCATTACCATGAGTCAATCCAAGCTCCGATATCAAATGTTTGACGATCTGCACCTGCTTTTCGATTTTGGTCGTCGCCACAATGTTGAGCCATTGCTCCAGCGCCTTTCCCGTCTCCTCCTTGACGTTTTCAATTCTCTTTTAAGCCATGGCATCAACGGAGTTGGGCGTACTGAATTCCCTGGAAAGTGAATTGGGGTGATGAAGAAGGGCAGTCATTAGACGATTCACGAGTCAGATCTCCTGAGTTCTCAGCAGGTCCAGTCAAAGTTGGAACATAGGAAGAATCGCTCTCCAGCCCTGCAAGTCCGACTCTCCCCGACTTCCTCGACTCGCCGCTTCGCGTGGGCCCGCTCAGAAATTAAGAGAGAGAAGCCCTCTTGGCAAACTGCACAGATTGATACTTTGCTTCGCCCAGTAAGTTTAGGCAAGTCGCACCCAACGACTGTCTCACTTCGATTAGACTAATGTTTTCAGCAATTCCCCCTTCGGCACTACGGCGAACAGCATCGCTGCACAAGCCTCTCCACTCTGCTTATGAATCTGAAAAACTCCGCTAGGCCAACTCCATCTCGGCGAAAGTTCATTACTGCCGCTTCACTGCTCGGCGGCGTTTCCGTTCACAGTAGCCTTAGTCCTCGAGCCGTTCTCGGAAATGTAAACGAGAGACTTGGCGTTGGATCGATCGGCCTGCGTTACCAAGGCAGCGTGATTGCCAATAAAGCAGCCGCCTATGGTGACATAGTTGCAGTTTGCGATGTTGACAAAAATGTTTGCGATCCAGTGAAGAGTGCTTTTGGTAGTACACCGAGAGACTACGAAGACTACCGCGACCTGCTAAAGAATCCCAATGTGGATGTAGTCACGATTGGAACGCCCGACCACTGGCATACAAAGATGGTCATCGACGCCGTTCGAGCAGGCAAAGATGTCTACTGCGAAAAACCCCTGACGCTGACAATCGACGAAGGCAAGATTCTGCGTGATGTCGTGGCGGAGTCGAGACGCGTGGTTCAAGTTGGCTCATGGCAGCGTAGTGATCACCGCTTTCGCCAGGCCGTTGAAATGGTCCGCCAAGGGCGGATCGGCAAACTGCAGCTTGTGGAGGTAGTGTTAGGAAAAAATAAACTTGGCGGCCCCTTTGAACATCGCAAAGTCCCGTTGAATTTCAACTGGAATTTATGGCAGGGGCAAACACCGGATGTTCCCTACTTGGCCGAACGCAGTCACTATACGTTTCGCTGGTGGTACGAGTACTCGGGCGGCCAGATGACTGATTGGGGCGCGCATCACCTTGATATTGCTCAATGGGCTATCAACGACTTCCCAGTAAAAATCGATGGCAAAGCGAAATACCCAACGCTCGATAACGGCTTCAATGTAGCCATTGACTACGCGGTGGATTACACCTTCGGGAACGGTGTGGTGATGACCGTTCGTGACTCAGGACGCAATGGCATCATGTTCACAGGAGATCGCGGGCGAATCTTTGTAAATCGCGGAACGATCAACGGGAAACCCGTGGAAGAGCTCAACAACACGCCACTGCCACGCGAAGACTGGAAGATCTACGATTTCGACAATCTAGATAGACCCGAACGAGCAGGGAAACTCGAGGCGATAAAGAACCACATGGGTAACTTCTTCGATTGCATCGCGGAGCGGAAAACACCAGTGTCAGATATTGAAAGCCAACACCGCAGCGTCAGCACTTGCCACCTAGGCAATATCGCGATGCGTCTAGACCGTCCGCTGCGCTGGAACCCAAAGCTCGAGCAATTTCCAGATGACCCAGAAGCGAACAAATATTTATCACGCGAGCAACGCGATGGGTTTGAGACGGCTTAGGGTAAGGCACAAGGAAGAGAAAACAAATGAGCAATAAAGTCCTGATCGTCATCGGTGACGCTACGGAAACGCTAGACACGATGTATCCGTATTATCGACTGCAAGAAGCAGGCTTTGAGCCCGTCGTGACGGCCCCTGAAAAACGCAGGTACCAAATGGTGCTGCATGAAATCAAACCTAGCTGGACGATCACTAAGGAATGGGAAGGCTATACCCTTGATTGCGATGTACCATTTGCCGAAGTGAAGGAGGATGAGTACGCTGGCATACTTTTCTCTGGCGGTCGTGCACCGGAGTACATCCGTTACGACGAGGATCTCGTCCGCATCACGAAACACTTCTTCGGTTCCAACAAACCGGTGGCAAGTGTGTGCCATGGCGTCGAGATACCGGCTTACGCGGATTGCGTGCGTGGTCGTAAAATGGCGACCGTGCCTAAATGCAAGTTCGACCTGGAAGTTTGCGGTGGGACCTTTGTAGACCAGCCCTGTGTGATCGACGGCAATCTGTTCAGCGGCCGCACCTTTCACGACAACGGAAGCTATGTCGGCCCCTGGATCAAAGCCTTGGAGGCTGCACGCGACAAATCATGAGATTGAACGCCTGCCCGTAACGAGCCCAACGCTGTTGCGGCTTGTTCGCGATCGAGAGAGACGCAATCCCGCCGAGAAATCTTACGACTTCCGTTACGAAACAAACGCTGAATTGGCTTTCCTTCATGCACTTTCGAGCATTCTGCGTACCGACACTTCTTGTACTTTTCCCATTATTGTCCTACGCTCAAGAAACCGATGAAAACGCGATTAAGAACCGTGCGGGCAACGCTCAAGTGGCAAAAGTCATGCGGAGCTTCCAAGGACGCGGCGTGCAATCGGATGGTTCTTCGCCGACACCACCCATAGAAGCACTTCAAAGCTTCCGCATGAAACAAGGCTACGCGATCGACCTAGTCGCGAGCGAACCCAAAATTTCTCAGCCACTGTTCCTGAGCTGGGACTCTCGCGGAAGGATGTGGGTCGTCCAGTATCGCCAGTACCAGTATCCCGCGGGACTAAAAGTCCTCCGCTACGACCATCACCTTCGCGCCGTCTTTGACAAAGTCCCCCAAGCTCCACCCAATCATATCCCGGGCAAAGACCTTATTACGGTCTACTTCGATACCGACGGAGATGGTCTCTACGACTCCCACAAAGATGTCATCGCTGGACTCAATATAGCGAGTTCGGTTGCGGTCGGACGTGGCGGCATCTGGGTCCTCAATCCCCCTTATCTTCTTTTCTATCCTGACGCGAATCGAGATGATGTTCCGGACCGCGATCCCGAAGTACACCTGAGCGGCTTTGGAATTCAAGACACGCACTCAGTCGCCAATAGTCTGATGTGGGGACCGGACGGGTGGCTGTACGGTGCCAACGGCAGCACTACCGGCGGAACCGTCAGTTCGCAAGTCACTTCCGGGATTACGTTTCAAGGGCAATGCATCTGGCGATACCACCCAGCTACCAAGGAATTTGAGATCTATGCTGAAGGCGGCGGCAACACCTTCAGTCTCGACATCGACAGTAAAGGCCGTGTATTCTGCGGCACCAACGGCGGCAACACGCGAGGCTGGTATCTGCCACAGGGTTCTTACTCGCGGAAAAACTGGGGAAAGCACGGACCACTGACCAACCCCTACGCCTTCGGATTCTTCGAAGCGATGCAGTTCAAAGGAGATGGGCGGCGGTTTCCGCAAGCGTTCTTGATCTACGAAGGCGGGCTGTTTCCAGAGCAAGAATTTTCCGGAGCCATCGTAGCGCCGAATGCGATGCAGAATTTAGTCTGGCATAGCAGCCGCATTCCACAAGGATCAACTTATCGCACCGAAGACCTCGAAAACTTAGTCGAGTGCTCGGATCGATGGTTTAGGCCGGTTTATTCAGGCGTTGGTCCCGACGGAGGCATCTATATCGCAGACTGGTACGACACCCGACTGAGCCACGTCAGCCCAACTGATGACTGGCACAAGGAAAGTGGGCGTGTTTACCGCCTCCGTCCGGATGACAAATCGGCAAAGTACACACTGGGCGATCTACACGAAAAAACGGATGATGAGTTGCTGTCCCTGTTTTCCCATAAAAACAAATGGTTGCGTCGGCGCTGCAGTTTAGAACTGGGCTGGCGTGATGCAAACGAGACTACGACGCAGAAATTGCAAGTACTGGTTTCGAAACAAGCTTCTCTCGAAGCATTGTGGGCACTGACGCAGCAAGGGGAACTTAACAGCGAATTAGCCCAAACCTGGCTTGCTCATGATAGTGCCGACATACGCCGATGGATCGTGCGGCTTCTTGGCGACCGCCATGAATCCCATCCGAGACTTGCGGAACTAGCATCTCGCGAACAAGATCTTCAAGTCAGAAGTCAGCTCGCTGCCAGCGCGAAGAGAATCAGCGCTAAAGCTGGCTTGGCTGTAGTGAACAACCTTCTTCTATCGGCCGACGATAGCTGCGACATTCAGTTACCGCTGATGCTATGGTGGGCGGTCGAGTCGCACGCCACAAATTGGCCCGAGATGCGAGAGTTCATTTCGAATGTAGAGATCTGGACGACGCCTGTATTCCAATCCACCATCGCTTCGCGGCTCATGAGACGCTACGCCGCGACCGGAAGTAAAGCGGACTTGGATAAGTGCTCAGTTCTGGTTGATCTGGCACCCGACAGCGATTCGAAACAAGGTCTGATTGAAGGACTGAACCAAGCGTTTCAGGGAAGGCGCCTGCCCAAGCTGCCAGAGAACCTCGAATCCGCTCTGAAGCAATACATAGCCTCGCGCGGCGACTCAGGCTTGGCACTCGCCGTGACACAAGGCGACGAAGCAGCAAAAAAGATGGCTC
>PKCQ01000614.1 GCA_002862265.1 Planctomycetaceae bacterium
GCCCGCAGCTCCGCCCGCACCGGGACACTCAGGCTGAAGCTGGCCGCGGTCTTGGAGTCCAGCAGCTGGGACAGGATCAATCATCCTCAGGTAGAGCTTTCCGTCGGGTTGGATGGCTTTGCCTCAGCATTTCTGCAAGTCGCCAATGCGCACGAGCGCATCCGAGACGCTGCTGATCTCGACTTCGTCGCCGACTTGCAATGGAAAACTAGTTGAGTTGATGCTTCTAGAAATCGGGTACGTGAAGCTGAGTTGGTCGCCAACGCGAACTCGGTATTTATAGTTTGGTGGTAATCGGACAGGGCCGAATCATTCCCCATGAGCCAGCGGCGAGAAGTTGTATTGACGTAGGTCACGCCAGCTCTGGCGATAGAAACCACAGTTGGCGGCGCAATCAATGGCCACTCCGCAGCCTTGGAAGGGGCCAATGGTTGCTTGGGGTTGGGCAGGTAGATTGCAGGCAGGATAGCCTCAAGCATTGCAGCTTGGGCCGCAGGTTATGCTGGCCGTAGCCAGCCAAGCTTGCAGAGTTTGTGAGCTGTTCAACCGTGCCTGCAGATAGTTGTTCTTTTGTTGCGCTGGAAAACTGAGCGAAGGCACTGTTCGCACGTTGGACAACCAAATTGCGACAGCCATAACTGTGCACAGATTGATCTTTGTCATCCTGAGTCGATCGCTGTTCCTGATTGGTCTGACTGGAGTTGAAGAGTACTTGCAGTCACGGCCCAGATCGCCAGTCTCCTGCCCAGGCTAGCGAGCGCTGGGGCCACTGTTGTAAGGGCTCTAGGCGACAAATGCATCGGGGCTTGACTGGGCACCATTGGTGTACGCACTTGAGTCGAGGCAGGCGTATTCTGCTGCATGTAGGCGGAGATCCAACTGAGTACGTGTTGATCTCCAAGGCGGCTTGCCGCTTCCGTCAAGTTTGTAGGGCCGGTTTAGTTGGTGTAGCTTGAGTAGATTGGATGAGCACGCTTCGTGCTTCTTTTGCTCGATCCATCCCGAGTAGCATGTGTCCCAGTTGATTTGCGGCTAGCGTATTGCCTGGGGTAATTTCCAAAGCCGTGCGATAGTAGAGCGATGAATTGACACGTAGCAAGGTATCCGAGGCTGCTGCCGTTTCGGACTGCGCTTGAAAGCTGCGTCCGAGGGCGTAGAGTAGTTCGCTTCACCACGGATGCCCTTGCGTTGCTTCCCCCCGGTTTTGTTTTGCAAATCTGTGAAAATACTGAGCAGCCGTCAATGGAGCTAGTGTTCGTGTCTCAACATCCTTGAGAATCGGCGTGGTGTGGGAGCGGATCAGAGGGCCCAGGCTTTCTTGATCTAAGTGAACCGCTTCCGATGCAAAGTTCTTTGCTTCTTGGATTGCAGTTTGGGCCGCTTGCAAAGCCGAGTGACTGCATTGAGGGTTGTTACCCGATATCAAGGATATGTACCAAGTGATTCATGGCTACGCTGGCTTCTTCGCGGGTAAGGGAGGAATCGTTTCGATGCATCGGGGATTCGATGCGTGTGATTCGCTGTGATACTCGGCACCCACAGCTTGCCGTCTTGGCACAGGCTTAAGTCTCGAGATTGTTCGTTCGGCCTGTCGACGCTCATCGCGTTTCTCTGCCTCCGCGAGTTGACTACTTAATAGATTGAGTTTCTGTGTTTCTCTAGCCGACTTGCTTTGTGGCTCCATCAACCGGGGCGTTAAGTGCTGGTGTGCCAGCCTTCTACCCCGTTGCTGCACGCCCCTCTCGTTGTCGGAAGTTGTATTAGGTGCAATGGACGCGGCAAGCGTCGCATGCGGTACTTCGTTGCTTCGAAAACTCCGTGGCAGGGTGAATCTTATTTTCTCAAGCGGTTGAGGTTGGGCTGCAGCGGTCTTGCGAGTCGGATGTGACTTGACTGCAACTCTTTGAAGAGAAGCTGGTGTTGTTGCGTTTGTAGAAGCAGGAGTCGCTTTGGAGATCAGACTACTCGGCACAACACTTTTTTTCGACTGTTTTCCATTTCAAGACGCTGCCAGAATTCAGAGTTGTTCGCTGCGTGCTCTTCAAGAGCAAGCTAGCTTCCGCGGGAGCTGGACTGCTCTGCCGTTCCAGTTGGCCAGTTTCAGGTAGGGGTGTTCCGACGCGGGTTTCTGGTGGGGCGTCGGAACGAATGGGTTGCGAATGAAATTGGAGTCGTTGGTACCTGTCGAGCTCTGTGCTTTTGCGGACGGACAGATGCTTATGCAAAGGCCAAGAATGAAGCCCGGGAAGTGAAGTTCTCAATTTGGGACATGGCGAACGCTGCGACGAAGTGCTGCCAAAATGACTGCAATTGCTGCAACGATACGAATCCTCACAGATGGACTCGGAATCTCTGGAGCGTCAGGCTCGCCCATAGAAGGGATTTCAGGTGCGAGGTGCGGCAGGAGACTGGAGGATTCGGACTAGTCAGTAGGTTTTACAACGTTGGAGTGCGTAAGCGGCCTCGCAAGCCAACGAAAAAAAGGCCATGCGAGTGCATGGCCTTTCGATTCATTTGTGTGTGGAGAATTCGGCTAAGGTGAGCTAGGCAGGGGACTTGCTTGGATAAGCTGCTTCTGCGATCTCAGCAGGCTTGCGAAGTCGGCTTGGCAACCCGGCGTTGGTCAAGATATCGTGTAGTCGATCTTGGATCTTCTCGATGAACTGATCGCGTTTGCCACCTGTGTTGCTAAAGCTGCCACCAGCGGAGACGGGAATGTCTAGTTCTGCAGCCGCCACTTGTTGGACATAGGGGACAGGATCGATAGTGCCAACCGTTCCAGGTAGCATGCAATCGGATTCGGTCGCGGCTTCTGGTGCAACACCTTCCTTGCAATCTGCCAGACGCACTGCGTAGACTCGCTCGACGCCGATCTTGGCTAGGTCTTCTACGTTGCCCTTGCCGCAGAACCAAGTCCAAAGATCAAGGACGATACCCACGCTCTTGCAGGTGTTAGCCAAGGCTACGAAGCCTTCAACGTCTTGGATGAACTTGAATTGTTTGTCCTCTGCGGTTGCTGATTGCATGGCCAACGCGATTTTGACATCTTCTTCGCCGAACAACGCAGCAAGTTGTTCAACACGCTTGCGAATGACTTCGAAGTATTCGGGGTATGGCAAGCGATCGGTTTGCGTTGGGATGTCTACAATTCCAACTTTCGCTTCAACGCGTCCAGCGATCTCTGCAGCCTGTTTGAGGGACTTGAGAGCTTCTTCAAAAGACTGCTCGTCCGTATCCAGGTCTACAGGAACGTGAAAGCTACCGATCTTCAATTTCGAACTGATGAGAAATCGTGCTGCCGACTCAAGGGAGCTTCTTTCGCAACGTTTGACCAAGTCGTTGATGTCAATGTCGATGCCGCGAAAACCAAAGGTCAAAGCCAGTTCGATGATTTCGCTTTGACGTCCTGTAATACCAACTAAATCGCAATTTAGGTTTCTGTACACTTACGTCTCCAAACGAGTTGTTTCCTCTTGAATTTCAAACCACTAAAACGGATATCGTCGGGCGCTATTTCAAGCTTGACTCGATCCGATCGAGGTGCTGCAGAGTATGCCACAAAGTTCAAAAATTCGACAGGGGTTAGCTCGCTAGAGTGTGCGATAAAATCTATTGTGCTAACAGCCACAGAAGCCATAGAAGAAACTTCAGTTGTGTTTTTCCTGGGGCAAGAGGCGGAATTAATGCAGGCTTGATTAATGGGTGGAGCAAGAACACGCAACCAAAACGATCGAACTGTCGTTGATCAAAAGGGGAGCTTCAATAGAAGGTGGCATCTCCTAGGAAACTCGCAGCGGAGACGTCCTGTGCCTAATTGTATTGTCGAAGATTGTTCGCTAGACCGAGCATCTTCTAAGGCGCTCGTTTGCGAAGCTTGCGTTGGAGCGAACGTCTGTGAATGCCGAGCCGTCTAGCCGCTTCGGAAATGTTTCCGCCACAATCAGCCAGGATACGATGAATATGTTCCCACTCGGCTTGAGCCAAAGTTGGAACTGGGACGCTCTCCTCGGCCTCGGGGATTTCAACTTCGGCATCGCCTCTTGCAAACGCGTTTAGAATGTCGTCGACGTCTGCGGGCTTGGGTAAAAAGTTGGTCGCACCCAGTCGGATGGCATCGATGGCAGTAGCGATAGATCCAAAGCCCGAAAGGATTAGGAACTTCGTGTTGGGACTGATGTTGTGTAGTTCCTGTAGAAGAACCAGTCCTGGCTTACCCGGCATCCGCAAATCGAGAACCGCTAGCTGGGTTGGCTCTCGCGTGAAGATTGCCGTCGCTTCATCTGCGTTTGACGCGACGACAACTCGATAACCTCGCTCTCGAAATGCCATCGCCAATCGATCTCGAAGAACAATGCTATCATCCACGAGCAAAATACTGCTGTCATCCGGGCGACGCTGCTCGACTGTCACGTCTGAGTCGATAGATGGAGCACTCGGAGCGGATGAGGCGACCGAGTCCAACTCAGAGTCGTTGGAAACATCACGGTCGCGAGTGGCGATTGACATAGGGTCCTCCCTTACGTTCTAAGAACTGCAGGTCGCTTTACAGCTTAACAGAGCTTCCAAGATTTACTGGCGCCAACCGGAATAATTTGAGGAAATCCCCTCGCGAAATCGGACCTTCATCAGCGTCTTGTAGGTATTCGCAGCACTGCTTTGGTGCCTTTGCCGAGCTCGCTGGAGTAATCTATACGACCATCTAACCGGCGGACTACGTTCTCCGTTAAATAAAGGCCGAGCCCCATGCCGCGGCCCGGTTCCTTGGTCGTAAAGAACGGCTCGCCGATTCGCTGAAGGACTTCCTCTGACATGCCTTCGCCAGTATCCGTTACTGTGATCACCCATTGCTCGTCTTCGATTTCTGCGAGCATATCAACTGTTGCATCAGCTGGACTGGCGTCGATGCCGTTCTGAATCAAATTTCGAAGAGCCTGTGCTACGGCTTGAACCGGTAAGTGGCTGGTGCTTTCAGCGCTGGTTGCATCCATCGAAATACGTACGGCCGCCGCTTGTCTCAAGCCAAGTAGGGTCTCGGAGATCATATCATCCAAGCGAATATTCCGGAGACGCTCGCCAGCTGCCTCGCCCGCAGCACTGGTCATCCGGTCTAGGATCAAACGACATTGATCTAGCTCCGAGCGAATAAGCTGAACATCTTCTCGAGTCGCTACCGGTGCATCTTGTTTCTCTAGAGCGCGACTCAATTCCGAGGCAACGACGGCAATGGTGGAAAGTGGTGAGGCGAGTTCATGGGCGGCTCCGGCTGCGAGTGTCGCGAGGCCTTCGAGTTGTCGATTGCGAAGACCGGCATCTTCTGCTTCCTGCAAAGCCCGCTCACGCTCACGTAGCTCGCCAGTCAGGATAGTGATGAAATAAGTGATGACTCCACTGCATGCTGCAAATGAAACTAGGAAACCGAATTTGGGGATCGTCCAGATCGGCGCATCTTGGGACGCAGCCAGAAGGCTCGCAGGGCTTAGCGTTTCCATTGGCACGGAGCGGACAAGTAGCAAGAAGACTCCTGCTACGGTAGTCGCCCATACGGCCCAGGCCCAGGGCAGAGAAACGATTGCTCCCGCAACGGCGATATTGACGAAGTAGAAGAGAGCAAATGGATTCGCGATGCCCGCCGAGATGTAAAGCATTCCCGTGAGTACCAGGATGTCACTGAGCATCAGTGCTGAGATGACTTGGTGTGATGGTAAGCGATCGCCCATTTTAACGCCGCGTCGATGAAGCGTGCTCAACCAAAGCCAGTAGAAGGCATTGGTAACCGCAGTCACGCTAATCAGACTCAAGAGTCCGATTTGCGGCAATTCGATTTTCATGACCAAAGCGACAGAAGCCATGGTTAAGAGCTGCCCGGCGACTGCTACCCAGCGCAGTTGAAGGAACCACGTCGCGGTGTCGAGCGTCGGTTGTGCGACAACCGTCGGGCGGATCAGTGGAGGAAGCGCCATCGTCGGTCTCAGCTCGGAAGGACGGCTCGAACCAAGTCTTCGCATCCAAGCGGCCGCGTGGATGCGAAAACTTCTCCCGCGTCGAACCCAGCCGCCGATCCCGCGGTGATAGCCAGTCCCCGAACACGATCGAGCACATGCTGCTTTTCAGGCGGGAACTGCGTCTTGTAGCACAGCACCGATGCTAGCTTGCGATCCAAGTATTCTGAAATATCTACGGTGATGTTGCCGCCGAACTCGGGGGACCGAATCGGTTCGTAGCCAAGGTAAAAGTAAAGGTGGCGAGAGATCGTATGAACTGGTAAGCCATCGAAGTGTTCGTCCCACTTTGTCAGCCGTGAATAGAAAACAGCTGCGTCGGTGATCAGCATTGCTTGGTAGTGGTCGGGCGAGGCCATCGGAGTTTTGTTGCCAAAGCCGATAACGATTTTTGGTCGGTGACGACGAAACTCGGTTGCGAGTAACACTCGTGCCTCAAAACTGTCGAAGAGCTTGCGATTAGGGAGCGTCAGGATCTTCCGCGAAACACCCAGCTTTTCGGCCGCCGCATGGGCCTCAGCGACGCGAATGGCAGGATCCTCGCAACACGGAGTGGGCTCTCCATTGGTCAAGTCGATGATGCCGACTCTGTAGCCTTGGTCGCTGAGCCTTGCCAAGGTGCCGCCGCAGGCAATCTCGACATCGTCGGGGTGAGCTCCAACTGCTATGACGTCTAATTGGTCGATTGAGTTTTCTTCAGGTGTACTCATGAGTTTGTGCGCCTACGCTGGCTCTTTCTTGACGCTGACCAAGAAGGCAGGGTTGGCCGCCTCGAGCCGTAAGGCGTCCAGCTGTTCTCGACTGCGGGCTAGGTTGATCATAAGGACTTGAGGATCGACGCCAAGCTTTTTTAGACTGTCCACCAAGGCTGTTACGGTATCCAGACTGGCCACCTGCACCACAAGTCGTCCTCCAGCTTTGAGACGCGGCCATGCAGAGTCAATGATCTGCAACACGCCTCGCCCTGTCCCACCGATGAAAATCGCGTCTGGGGCAGGCAGGTCCTTCCAAGCAGCCGGAGCTTCGCCAAGGACTGGGGTCAGGTTGTTGACGCCAAAACTGCGTGAGTTCTCGATCAATAAGTTGTAATCCTCTACGTCCATCTCGATCCCGAATACTTGGCCACCTGGAGCGAGTTGCGCTGCTTCAATAGCGACGGAACCGCTGCCGGCTCCGACATCCCAAGCGGTGCTTCCTGGCCCAAGGTCCATTTCGGAAAGAGCCAGCACGCGTACTTCGCACCGCGTAAGCAAACCGCGTTTGGGTTGGCTTTGCAGAAAACAATCGTCAGGATTGCCAAAGACCTTTCGGCCTTGCATGCTGGCAGGGCGGTCTGGAACATCTGGCATTCGAACCAAGATCATCACGTTCAGATTTGCAAAATCTTGATTGGCAATCTGAGCCAGACTTCCCCTTGTTACGCATTCATCTTTCGATCCCAGGTTTTCGCATACGTAAACCGTGAAATAGTCGACTCCCTGTTCGAGTAAAGCTTGAGCTAAGTCACGTGGAGTCAGGTCGATCGAAGTGAAGACTCCCACTTTTTCTGCCACTCGAATTCGATCAACGACTTTGGGCAGAGCTTGCGTTGCCAAATTTGTCAGGTAAGCTTCGTCCCAGCTCTCTTTGATTCGGGCAAAGGCGAGTTGCATGCTGCTGACGTGCGGGAAGACTTCGAAGCGATCCTTGCCGAGGCGATCAAACAGAAAACGCGTCGTTCCATAAAAAAGAGGATCACCACTGGCCAGCATGATAGGAGCTTCGTCGACAGAATCTGAGATGGCCGCTTCAATGGTCGCCGCCATCGCTTCGAGGTCGGCCGAAAGGATCTGCTGATCCGGTGGCGGATCGCCAAAAATGCGCGCGACCTTTTCCATCAATCCGCTCGGCCCAAGTACGCGCTGCGCCGACTGCAGAGCCTCAAGGGCTTGATGCGTTAGACCTTCTACACCATCATCTCCGATGCCGATTAAGAAACGACCTTACTCACTCCTACAGCCTAGAACCTGCAAAATTAGATCGGGCCGCCAGAAGCTATTTTTCAATCGTTCCCAGGAAAATCAAATAATCGTGCCCTCTTTTGG
>PKCQ01000095.1 GCA_002862265.1 Planctomycetaceae bacterium
CAACAAGCGATCCGTCGCGTCGTCGCGACGATTGAGCAAAACGTCTTCCACGTGTTCCAGCAACTCGGCCGGAATTTCTTCGTAGACTTCCAGCTGTCCTGCGTTGACGATACCCATGTCGAGGCCAGCTTTGACCGCATGAAACAAGAATGCGCTGTGCATCGCTTCTCGCACGCGATCATTTCCGCGGAAGCTAAAGCTAATATTGCTGACTCCGCCTGAAGTCTTCGCTCCTGGGCATTCTTCCTTGATGCGGCGAACTGCGTTGATAAAGTCCACCGCGTAGTTATTGTGCTCCTCGATGCCGGTGGCGACCGTCAAAATGTTCGGGTCGAAGACAATATCTTCAGGAGGGAAACCAACTTCGTTGACCAGGATGTTGTACGCTCGCTTGCAAATGCGAACTTTGTTCGCTTCATCCGCTGCTTGACCTTCCTCATCGAAGGCCATCACGACGGCGGCCGCTCCATACTGTAGAACTAACCTCGCGCGGCGTTTGAATTCTTCCTCACCGTCCTTCAAAGAAATTGAGTTGACGACGGCTTTTCCTTGGCAGTTCTGCAAGCCGGCTTCGATGACTTCCCACTTACTACTGTCGATCATCACTGGAACAGAAGCAGCGATACTATCACCGGCGATCAACCGCAAGAAGCGCGTCATTGCTTCGACGCCATCAAGTAACGCATCGTCGAAGTTAACGTCGATAATCGTCGCGCCGTTTTCCACTTGCTGACGCGCAACTTCTACCGCCTCTTCGTATTGTTCTTCGCGAATGAGCCGAGCAAACTTGCGACTGCCCGTCACGTTGGTTCTTTCACCCACCATCGTGAAGGGAATCTCTGGTCGCATGACCATGGGGAGCTGACCGGAGAGCCGCGTGTAGATCGGCAACTCAGGTTCTTTCCTGGGTTTGATTCCCTGGAGTCGTTCGGCAAAGGCAGCGATGTGGTCGGGTGAGGTTCCACAGCAGCCGCCAACAATATTAACCCAGCCGTTGTCTGCATACTCACCGACGATTCCAGCCATTCTTTTCGGGCCAAGATCGAACTCGCCCATCTCGTTGGGCAAGCCTGCGTTCGGGTGGCAGCTAATCGGAGTAGTAGTGACTTTCGACAACTCTTCGATATGAGGCCGCATCACATCTGGGCCAAGCGCGCAATTCATCCCGATCGTAAACAGAGGGAAATGAGAGGTTGCAGCGACGAACGCTTCAATGCTCTGACCGCTGACAAAGGTGCGGCCACCTTGATCAAAGGTGCCGCTAATCATGACCGGTACGTGAAGCCCTGTTTCATTCATAAAGTCCTGAATGGCAAACAAGCAGGCCTTCAAGTTCAGTGTGTCGATCGTTGTTTCTGGAAAAAGAATGTCGACCCCGGCTTTGACCATTCCGTCGACTTGTCGACGGTAGCTGCCCACCATTTCAGGAAATGTGATGCTTCTAGCCGCAGCATCATCAACGTCCACGCTGATCGCCATTTGCTGACTAGTGGGCCCAATCGCCCCAGCCACAAATCGCGGCTTGTCAGGCGTTCGCTCGGTCCATTCGTCCGCAGCTTTTCGCGCACACGCGATTGCAGCCGCGTTGATCTCATCAACGAGTTCTACCGGAAGATCAAACTCAACCATCCCGACGGGCGAAGCACCGAAGGAGTTTGTTTCGACAATGTCACACCCCGCCGCATAGTACTCGGAGTGAATGGCAGTTATCTTCTCAGGATGCGTTAGGCACAGAATATCCGCAAAGTTGTTCAAATCTTTGTGGTGGTCTGCAAAACGCTCGCCGCGCACAGCCTTCTCGTCCAGCTTGAGCCGCTGGATCATCGTTCCCATTGCACCATCGAGCAACAAAATACGCTCTCGAATCAGTTCTTGGAGCTGATCGTAGCTGCTAGATCTTCTCAACATGGCTTTTCCTGAGCTTGACGGGAATTCCTTTAGCGGGGGGGATAGGCACTCCCCGCTTTACATCCACATTCTATATATCCGCCCATCCGGATGGAAGGGTCAACAATTGCGAGTGGGACGGTAAAAGCAAGCAGTTCCCCGCTTTACGGCTTTTTTTCGGCATTGGGACAGGGTGTGGATTACGTACAGAGCCGCCAACTCCACCCTGTCGCCCATCCCCTCCAGGCTTTCGCAGATCGCCTGACAGAAAATGTCTTCGCAACACGCAAAAGACTCAAGACCGGAATTGACAGTTCCGATACTCACGACCATGTGCAATCTCCTTGCGTATCAAGACGCTGATGCGCTCGGCTTGATTCCATAACAGGACATCCGCTATTTAGAGAATGCTTTCCTGTATCCCCACCGTTCGGGTGAATAAACGGGCTCCCTAGGTCTCCTTCCCCAATCGGTCATTTAAGGACGACAACATGCCACGGTCGGCATCGACTTCCAAACGGAACGCTTCTTCAGGTCGCGGACGCTTCCAGCCTCAGCCGATAGAATCGGAGCTGGAACGCACTCCAGTATTGTTCCGTTTGCCTGAGGTTGAACTACCACCTCCGGCCCCCAAGTCGAGCTCAACGGAAGACCTACAGCCGACGGAAGAGTACCAGGATGAGTATCAAACTCCTCCTGAGGATTTCGAGTCCGAATTCGTTGCGCTTCCAAGGCGATCCCAACTGGACTTGCCAAGCGCAGACGACGCTGATCCTGCGCGACAGAAAAGCAGGGAGTTCCAAGCAGGGGCAACCATCACAACTTCTGCTTCTGCTTCTGCTGAAGAAGAGAAGCCAGGAAGCTGGTGGGAGCATTGGTCGAGTGGCGTAGTTCTTATTCTCTTGATCATTGCTTTAGTAACAGCCAGCATCATTGCCTTCAATGATGCCCAGCCGCCCGAGCCCGACCTCCTGGCCAAAGATGGGAAGAGTGAAGAATTTAGTCTTTCGGAGATCCTTATCCCCGAGATGCAAGCCGATCTACCAGGTATACCGAAAACTGCCGACACTGCTGCGATATCAACTTCGATGATTCCGCCGCTTTCCTTACCAACGCAAAGCGGGAACAAACCAGCACAGCAAGCCCCCCCTGAAAACACCAACTCATTACGTGAGAGCCTCGCTGGTCTGAGTCCGAACAGCCCAGCCGCACCGGCTGCTTCCCCAGTATCTCAACTCGCCAATCAGCCGCCAGCCTCGACGCCAGATTCTTCAGGCCCAAGCATGAGCCTAAGCGAAAACCTACAGTTCTCAGAGCCGACTTTAGCATTAATTGCAGCATCAGCTGATACTGTCGCGAAGAAAGAGAGCAACTCATCGGCTCCAGGCTTCAACGCCAACTCAGTAGACAACTCCAATCAGCCAGGCGGAGGCTTGAGCCTGAAACTCCCCCCACTTGGCCAGCAGGATTCGCTGCTTTTGCCACCGCTGGCAGAAATGGAAAACAACAATACTCAGAATGTCGAACTTACCAACCTAGAGCCCGCCATACCTGAGCCACAGCTACCTGCTGACACAACGGTAGTCTCGGCATTACCTTCGGCAACTCCAAAAAAATTCCCGGCCATTCCGGAGACGCCAGCCGCAACTTACGACTCTATCCTGAGGCTGCCGATTCCATCCGATCCAGCAGCAGGCAACGTCCAGACGGTTGCAGGTGGCCCCGCTGATGCACAGTTTTCTACCAGTGGGCATCGCACCGCCGCGACGGTTACTCAACCACAGCTCGGCGACACCCCTCTACTGAACAGCCCAGCAACTTCGAGTTCGTTTACGCCGGATTCCTCGCCCCCAGGTTTGACGCCGGAGGGAACGGCCCAAGTCCCAACAGGAAACCAAACAACTAGAACTGCTACTCCGCAGCAACAAAACAACACACCCGAACTTCGCCGCACAGCAACTGCAGAAGGCAATGAAGACGCCATCATTCGCGCATGGCAATCCTTTCGTCCTTCATCGAATCGATATCAGTAGCCATGCTTGAGCTCGCTGCGCCGTACAGAAAGCAGAAGCTTACATAGACAAACGAAACCGCTTGGCCCGACCATTTTCTCAATGGTCGGGAACCGTGTGTTTTGCCAACGACTATCCGCAAGAATTAGCGCAGGAACTAGGATATGGCACACAGCCTGAACAAAGCCTTCATCCAAGCCTATGGTAAAGCCAAGGCTTCGGGGACTGCAGCATCAGCCGCAGAGGAGGCACTGAATAATCCACCTACGAACGATCTTCCGACTGCAACAGAGCCTGTCGCTGCGCCATCGCCTAGCGAGCCTTCTCCCGTCCCAGCCGTTGTTCCGGAGCACGCTATTTCGAGTTCGCTAGCCCTAGCGGCTGTCGACACAGTTGATTCCAAACCGTCTAAAGCTGTTGAGCAAGCAGAAACTGTCATTTCGGAGAAAACATCACTTCCGAGTGAAGCACCAGCGGATCTGGATTGGTCAGTCGCCACAACTGGTGATGGCTTCGACTTTATGGTTCGAGTAGATACTGCTTCCATGGAGATTCCACAGCCAAGCTTCATGCGTCCTCGTGGTACCAAACAGCTTGCGGAAGTTTCAGTCTCGACTCCAGATCAGACCATCGAGGCAAAGGCGGAAAAAGCAGCTTCAACGATTCGCGACACGATCGCGCAGCAGATGCAAACAATTGCTTCAAGTGCCGACTCCGTCGATTCGAGCCAAGTCTTCTTGGTCGAGCCATTCTGGCGGAAAGTGCCCAATGTTGCATCTGAACAAGCAGCAAACTCACCTACGCTGGAGATCCAAAGTACAGCAGGGGCAGAGGTTCAGCCTACGGCTGCCACGTCGCGACCAGAACCAGAGCACATCACCGAAACCGCTACATCAAACGAACAGATTGAAGTAAATCGGATACGCCATGATGAAATGGGCGATACGCCCGCTCCAGCTGCACCTATTCCAGACACAGTAGGCGTGCAAGGCTCCCAGGCTGAGACCGTAGCGGCCTATGATGGTCGCTTGGACGATTTCGACGACACTGGAGCAGATCCTGAAGGGATGGCCCCTGGCAATGCCGATCCCCTCGAGCCGATGCAATTGGAAGCACCAGCTGCTCCAGCTCTGTCTGCAGACGAAGTCCGCAACTGGGTGGAAGACTATGCCGACAGGATGAGCGAAAAAGGCGAGATCTTTCGCCTCGACGCTCCTTCTTACCAGGAGCCCGCCATTCAGGACGAGTCGAGAGAAAGCGAAGAGCTGAGTTCTATCGTTCAGTATCCTTCTACGATCGCAGGTGATGACCAAGCATCCCGACGTGCGGCAGCCTACGAAGCCGAAGAAGAGTTACGCCGTATTCAAACTCAGCGTTTCAATCCCGCTTGGGAGGTTGATGAGTTTCACTGGCCAGCGGTTTGCAACGAACTAATGCAGATGACAGAGTCAGGGCTAGAGCAAGTTGCAGCAAACTTGGTCCGAGCTAGCGAAGAGGGGCTTCACGTAATGGCCGTTACCAGCCCTCAGGCTGGAGAAGGTAGAACCACGGTAGCTTGTTGCCTGGCCAAACTTGCGGGTGCTAACGGCTTGCGTGTGGCCATAGTAGATGGCGATGTGGAAAACCCAAGCTTGTCGAGCCAGACCAACCTGGACATTGATTTCGACTGGCGAACCGCGATAGTCAATCAAACGCCAGTGGAAGAAGTTGCGGTCCACTCGGTGGAGGACGAAGTGACGTTGGTTCCCTTGGTTCAACCAGTCCATGAAACCGAGATCGCTTCCGACGACAATCGCGTCGCCTTCATGCTGCAAGAACTATCTGATTACTTCGATTTAGTAATCGTGGACATGGGACACATGGAATCCGCAAAGTCTCTGATATCTGGCCTGGGGCAGCAGGGAATCATCAACGCGGTCGTGACTGTAGTCGACAATCGCATCTCCTCACGTGAAGGCATCGAATCGTGCTTGCGACGAATTCGCCGTAGCGGAATCTCCAACGTTGGAATTGTCGAAAATTTTGCAGCTTAAGAGAACGGCAGCTGAAACAAACGCGTGCATCCCAAACCACCTCTTGTCTAAGCAGATCACCCACACCGAACAACCAACAACTGGAGCAGCGAGCATGTACGAGAACCACTGGAATCTGACTCGTCGACCATTTGAAAATTGCCTCCAGCATGAGTCCTACTATCCGTCGGAAACACACCAAGCCGCCGTGCTAAAGCTGCGTTACGCGATCGAGTATCGCCGTGCCGCCGCGATTCTCTGCGGCCAAAGTGGCATGGGCAAGACTCTCGTTGTCGATGCCCTTACTCGTGATCTCAACGACGAGTTTCACCCCGTCTGCCACGTTGTATTCCCATATATGAATGGGGAGCAAATGGTTCGGTACGTCGTCGACGGTGTAACAGGACCGTCCGATACTGCCACCGAGCCAGCAAGCGACCTACAACGCTTTCAACATTTCCTTCAGCAGAACCTCGAGAGCAACCAGCACGCTGTCATAGTTATTGATGAGGCTCACTTGCTCGAAGAAAACGAACTGCTGGAGCCGCTTCGATTGCTGTTGAATGTGGGAGCCAATCAAGCTGAAGGCGAGAGTGCATGGACTCTAGTTCTATCGGGTCATCCGATTCTACTCTCGCATGTAGAACGTAATCAGCCGCTGGATGAACGAATGAGCGTCAAATGCATGCTGAATCGTTTCGTCGCGGAAGAAACGACTGCGTACATCGAACATCGCTTGCGAGCCTGCGGAGTCAATACAGCTGAGGTCTTCGATTACCCAGCGCTCGATGCCATCCACTTGTTAACCGAGGGCATCCCTAGACGCATCAATAGGCTATGCGATCTTGCAATGATGGTCGGTTACGCCGAGGATCGTGATCTCATCACGGCTGAAGTCGTTGAGAACGTCCAAACGGAACTCGCAGCCCCACGCGCCGCATAGGCTGCGCCGAGCCTAAAGCCTTGACGACTCCAGCCGCCTTTCGTCCAGTCGTTTAACAACCAGTCGCCGTCTTGCCCTAGCGCGTTCACCGAGACTTATCGTCTCCGTTTCTTGCGAGCCGCTGGCTTGGACTTGGACCGGGCGGTTGGACTGCTGCGAACTTTCTTGATTGCCTTACCACTCTTGGTGGCTTTCTTATTGACTCGACTGTTGCCGATATCGCAACGAGCACTGTGATTGTTCACTACGGAGAGCATTAGAACACGTCGCGTTAAATCGACTTCTTCAATTTTCACAGTCAGCTCATCACCCAGTCGAAATCGATTTCCGCCTCGGAACCCTTCCAGCACTTGCCCGCGTCTCTCAAAACGATAGCGATCGTTCGGCAAAGTCTTCACCGACACAAACCCTTCTGCCGGAAAACGTGTTCCACGAACATAAAACCCTTCGGGATTCACACCGCTGATGACTGCCGGCATGGTCTCACCAAGACGCTTGCTCAAAAAGTGCAACAGCTTGATCTTGATGATCTCCCGCTCGGCCCATTCGGCGTTCTGCTCCTTATCCGAGCAGTGATGGCCAAGCGTGATCAAGACCGGTAGCGGATCGCCAGGAGTCTTGTTGCCGGCCAGGAGACGATTGATTGTTCGGTGCACTTGCAAGTCTGGATAGCGCCGAATCGGACTTGTGAAATGGCAATAGTGATCAAACTGCAAGGCGTAGTGGGTTTCCATCTCAGGCTGATAAACAGCTTTGCTCATCGATTTCAAAATCGCATAGTTGACCGCATAAGCGGTGGGCTTTCCTCGAGCTTGCTGCAGTACTTTCTGAATCTCAAAGCGACTCTCGAGACTCTCACACTTGATTCCAAGATCGCGCATAAACTCGTTGAGTTTCTGCATCTTGCGTCTCTCCGGAGGAGCATGTGCTCGACGTAAGAACGGAATCTCCAGATCATCAAGCCAGGTAGCGACAGCCTGATTCGCCGCCAGCATAAATTCTTCGATCACCTGATGGCTTTCTGTGTGCTCTGTGATCCTCGCCCCTTTTACCTTGCCAGTCTTATCCAACTCAATCTTAATTTCAGGCATATGCAGTTCGAGCGCGCCATCTTCATTGCGATTGCGGCGCAAGACCATTGCCAGTTCATGCATGTCACCAACGAGCTGGAAAATCTCAGGCGTCAGTTTCCTTATAGCGTT
>PKCQ01000494.1 GCA_002862265.1 Planctomycetaceae bacterium
TTCGGCGAGTTGACCAAGCTCGACCGCGAGCTCCTTCAAGCTCTTGGCCCAGCTGTTAAAAGTGACTGACTTCGATTTGGGCGCACTCGGCACAGTGATTCCCTTTACCAACGTTAAAGTTGGATGAGCGTAAAGGAATTGAATATGATCCTGGCCGAACGTATCGGGCAGGCTACGCGCGAAAATCTCCAACTCGGCTGCGTAGTTTACGGGCTCGTATCCGATATTCGCTTCCGCTGGAACCCAGATAACACCAGAGACAGCCATTGGAGTCATCGGACTGACGCACCAATTGTAGGCATGAGTCGGGATGGTGTCCGCAGCAACTTCGCCCGTCTTGCCAAGCTCAGGGAATGGAGGGGCGGCGAGTGGAGCAGTCATCGAGAGGTCTTTACCATTTTCGGCATCAATCTTGATCTCACGCACAAATTCCCTCACTTCACGAATATGCTCGTCAAGCGCAGCTCGCGCGACCGCAGAATTTGGATACTGCATCTGCAGCTCCTTTAGTCGAGCTTGAAAGACTAGACTGTTAACGTACTTGACACCTTCGAAAGACGTCCAGGATAGTGGCGAAGCCATTTGTGCTGCGCGACCAACACGCCCCGAAGACATCGTGATGAATCCTTGCGGTATCCCTGGACGATTCACTGCCTTTGCAAATTGATAAGCAAACATCGTAACACCACGGTCGCCTTCCCAGTCATCCGTGGACATCCATGAGGACCGATACTTACCACCACCGGTTTCAAATTTACGTTTTCGCGGGGTCGTAAATCGGTCCGCCGAGGTCTTGCGACGGAACTCACGAACAAACGGAAGATGCTCAGGTTTTTTTGCGTCCTTGTCACGTTGGTTGTAAGCCATCTCGCCATTGAGTCGGGTTGATCCCATGAGATACCAGACATCACCGACCAAAATATCTTTCACCTCACGCTGGTGCCCGTGGCTAGAAGTGACCGAAAGAGTGATCGGCATTGTCGACGCCTTCATCGGGGAGAACTCGACCGACCACTGCTGATGCTGGTTAGCGAACGCCGTTTGGGTATCTTCGCCGAGCTTAACCGTCACCGTAACGTCTTCGTTTGCGTGCCCCCAAACTGGAATACGCTGATCGCGTTGAATGATCGCGCCATCACGGAAATACTCGACGACTTGCAGAATGGGATAATCGGGATCCGTGTATTCGGCGTACTTCGCCTTGAGCGCCGCTGCCTTTTCACGATCGTCTTCTTCAAAGATGAAGTCACCATCGATCATCGCAAAAGGCGTCGCAGGCATACCAGCCTTATTGTAAAGATTGGACATTTCTGGGACAGCGCTGTAAGCGTACTGAACGCCGATGGGCGAATTGACGTTTGGAGAATGAACGACGACAGTGTCACCCTGAATCTCAGCTTCGGCCGCATGCCAAACCTTGTCCTCCCCGCATACCCGAAAGTGATTCAACTTCTCCTCAGGAGTCGGTCGAGCTGGCTCGACGTACTTCCCAGGCTCATTCGCGTCCTTGGCCATTCCCTTGCTGCCGACCATCAAACCGCCAAACATGCTGTCGGCCTCGAATGACACAATGACTTTGTTGTCTTTCACCTTATAGCCGGAGTAAATCGGACCAGTGTAGGCAATTTCCTTGCCATACTGCTTGGCCAGAGCCCACCGTGCCATCCGCATGCCTGGATGAAGCTTATTGTAATAGTGAATACCTTGTGGTCGTGCCGAGTTGAGATCCGACTGAACGACCATACCGACGTTCTCGCGATTGTTCACAAAGAATAGGTGTTGTACTTGTCGGATATCCGCAAAACCTACGCTGTTCGGATCGGGGGAACCGTAGCATTGCATTTGTGTGAAATAGAAAGGCATGTCAGGCATAGCCCAAGCATCACGCCAGCCGCGCACAAGTGCTTCCATTCGCGCCGCGTAAATTCGACCATCACCCGAGTTGCTAGTTCCCTGACACCAGATCGCACCACGAATTCCGAAAGGGACAACTGGATTAATTTTCCCGTTGAAGAACTGAGACGGACCACGCCACATCCCCGCTATGCCTGGAAGAGCTGGGCGTGCGGGCACTCGTCCAAGTGCGTCAGCCGCTTCACCGGCGACTCGCTCCCATTCTTTCAGATCTGAATAGTACTGCTTGAATGCATTGCGGCCTTGTTCGACACTTGGGTCGGCGTCCAAGATCAGATCAAGATCCTTGCTCAGCTTTGCGTGCTGCTCGATCGCATCGCGCTGGGTGAATGCTTCGATGCGAGTATTGCTGTGTGCACTCAAGAGTATTCCAATCGGCACGTCGAGTTCTTTGTATAGTTCGTAGGCAAAGGAGAGCGAAAGAGCCGAAAAGTTCGCAGCACTCTTATGTGTCTTCCATCCCTCGTCTGAAGCGGCTCTTTTTTGAGGATACAGCGCCGAAACGGTGTTGATATTGATTTCTCGGACCGGAATATCTACTGGCGCTCGCGATATTTCACTTGCAATATCGCGGCACATACTCTTACCGGCTGTCCAAACCATGTTCGACTGACCAGAGGAGAACCAGACTTCACCAACTAAGACCTTTTCGAGCTGGATTGTTTCTCCCCGGTCATTCCGAACCACCAACGTACGTCCTGTCCGAGATGCCTCTAGCGGATCAAGCTTGACCATCCATTCACCCGAATCGCTGGCGGCGGCTTGCTTCGACTGCTCAGCAAACTCGACAGTGACTATTGAGCCTGGAGCATCAAAGCCCCAAATTGGGACAGACTTCTCACGCTGCAGAATCAAGTTATCTGTAAACGGCGTTGCCAATTCCAACTGCTGTCCCGACGCATGTATGGGAAGCAGAATCAAAATGAGGCCGAAAGAGAGCGAACGAGAGAGCCGCCTTAAGTGGGACGAATTGATAATTGGCATGGAGGGAAAGTGATGGTTGTGGGTGGCAATTGGGCGAAGAAAACAGAGTCTAGCAGCTTTTAAATGCATTATCTGCATTCGCAAGCTCGAAACCAACCTGCCGTACCGGGAGCATCCTGCCACCCTATGACACATCGAAGACATTCTGGCCCGAAACTATCGCACTCAACTCCAAAGTTTTGAACAATCATGTGGTCGAATCAAAGAAAACCACCGGAGGCATTCACTGGATAAAGTTACCGCAATACTGAATCTGTACCTTGTGCTTCAACATTTTTATCGCTGCAAAAAGAAGAAATGAGAGTCGAGCCTGATCCTATCGGTACAACAGAGTCGGACCTGAGCTCTTGGGTTGAAATTAATGATTCCGAGCGTCACTGCAAGACAAGCAGAACTACATTCGCCTAGAACGAGCAACATATTCCCGACGTGAAATCCGAGGTACTATGTCAACTTCTAGCAGCGTACAGATGGCAAGCGTTTGCGACGTGGCAAGGCCAGCTACTTTTCTGTCCAAGCAGCTGCATCGGTCAATCTTGAATCCGAAATGTTGGGCGTCGAACTTTGCGCCGTGGTTCGCCTCAAGGATCAACCATGGCATGAAATGGGAACCGCCAAGCTGAAGGATAAATGAGAAATTCAGGCCGGCGTCTCGGCAGTGAAAACTGGAAACGCGACAGCTACCTTTATACTCCGAAACTTCAAAGTCAAAACCGAGTTCGTCCCTTTAAAGACTGAGTCGAGTTCAGGCATCGATCTCAGTGCCAAACAATGTACTTATTCGGTAGGCTTCTTCTTCGGACTCTTCTTTTTACGAGCCTCAGACTTCTTCTCACTTTGCTGCTTCCGCTTTTTCACTTCCATCTTTTGTTCTGAGACAGCAAGCTTCTTTTGCGAGTCACGAATCATTGCTTCAGCTGCTTGTAGCTGTTTGGCGGACTGAGTCTTCGTTCGATCGTAGGCAGCGCGAAGATCCTTTACCTCAAGCTCTTGCTTCGCCCGTTGCTGCAATATTTCCTTGACCTTGCTTTCCAAATCCGATGCGATTCGCCGGGAGCGACCAAACTCAAGCTCTAGCTTCTGAATTTCAGACGGGCTTGGCATAGAACTCTTCTGGTGCAGTTCTAATTCCATTACTTGCAGCGACTTTCGAAGCGATGCATTTTCCGTGGCAAGTTTATCGTGAATCTCGCTAGAAGACTTGCCGGCCGCTTGAGACATCCGTTTCACATCCTTGATGGCTTGGTCTCTCTCATTGGACAGTTTCTCGACCACCGTCTGCATGGCTCTCAACTTGTCCTCATTGAGCTCACGCATGTCTTCCCCAAGGAACTTCATCGCCTTTTCCTTCAACATCGATCGCTCGTTGAGAAGCTGGAGTCTCTCTTTCTTCATTTTCTCCATCATCTCTTCGATTTCTTCGTGAGCGCGGGCCAACCTCTGCTTCTCATTACTTAGCTCGGCAGAGCCATCCTGGGCTTCCTCCAGCTCCCGTGCCGTGTCACGAAGGCGCTCTTTCAGATGATTCGTCTCCTCTTCCATCTGGCGAAGTCGCGAACGAAGCTCCATCAACTCAGCGTTACTTCTATCCGCGTGGTCACGACTCTCGGCAGCGCGACGGCGGAGGTGATCCAGCTCTTTGTGAAGCGTTTCATTTTGATGGGCCAATTCATCCACCCTTGCCTCAAGCTCATGAGCTCGGCCTTTGTCCTCATCTGAATCTTCTAAGGCCTCGGTAGTTTCAGAAAGTGCTTCTTCGAGTTCATGGATTCGTCGTTCCATGAGCTCCGCTTTGAAACCAAATTCCTTCTCGACCGCTTCGACGCGCAAATCACTCTTGGCCTCACGTAACTCGAGCTCTGCAAGCAGCTTAAAGTTCTCTTCCATCAAGCCGAGGATCTTCTGAATACCCTTAGATTCGAGGATTTCGTCCAAATCGAAGCCATGCTCGAACTCTTCTTCGTCCTCGTGGTGCATATCGTGATCATGGTGCATCTCATGCTCGCCATGCACTTCGATATCAAACTCCATTTCGTGAGGATGATCATGCTCGTGCATTTCATGATCGTGGTCGTGTAGTTCGTGCCCGTTATCGTGAAAACCATGATCATGATCGTGCTCACCATGACGTTCATCACCGAGTACTCGAATTCGCATGCGGCGTTCTTTTGGATCGCTTTCTCCATCACCGTCCGCGCGGAATTCGTACCAGCGGAATCGTGAGCCTTCGCCTTCGTGTTCGCGAGGTTCCCACCGGCCAAAGCCCTCAAAACTTCGCATATCACGATCACGTTGCGGTGGTCGATCGGTTTGCGGACGTTCCGGAGCTGAAGGCAATCCCGGCATCTGCCGGTTTCCCGATCTCAATTGCCCGAAAAATGCCGCTCGTCTTGCGACGCGCTCGTCATCCGATTCTTGCTGCGTTTTGTTTTGGTCTGGCCGAGCTATTTCTTGCCGTTCAGGGACTTTCGCTTCTCTGCGCGGCAAACCATCGTAAACTGGTCCTCGAGGCGCAGGTCCTCGCCCGCCAACGCCACCACCGCTCTCCGTGCGACGCATTTGAAGACGATCTTGCTCTTGAGGCTGACGCGCTTTGGGAGCTTCTGCTTTGGGAGCTTCTGCTTTGGGAGCTTCTGCTCGGGGAGCTTCCTTGGCTCTTTGTTGACCCGTTCCGCCTCGGCCGCGCTGTGCCGCAGGGAGCAGAACTGGCTCGGGCTTACCCAAAACAACATTGCCGTCCGCCTTTGCATTAGGTCGCTGAACGAGGATCGTTTTCGGCGTGGGAACTTCTTTGTCTTGATTCGCTCGCCAAACCTTGCTCGACAAAGCGGGCTGCACCTTCACCACTTCCTCAAGTCGGATGGGTTCAAGTGCTTCCAGCACGACTACCGGTGAAACCACTTTCTCATCAATCGATTTTTCCGCGACTTCAACCTTCTCGTCGGTGGGCTTTGATGACCATTGGACAACCACTTTTTCATTGGGTTTTGTTTCTTGCGCATCCAATTTTTCCTGCGGGATGCCGACGACAAACATTCCAGTGAGAATTGGAATCCAGACTCGAATTCGTTGCGAGGAAAACGCGATCACAGTCTTGATCCTTCTTGAAACAGATTGAGGGTAGGTTGGGCAGTTCTGACGGTTTACCGCCGTCACCTTCGCCAGAAAGCGAAGAGCGGTTGCGACGCAGAAAGTTAGTATAACTGCACTCGCTGGGTATACCCCCTTTGGGCCCCAAATTGCAATGCTTAGCTACCGGCGAGAAGCGTGTGAGACGGAATGACGGCGCGCAACGGCGATCCACATTGCTTGCCAAGCCCGCATACAAAGGATTCGCTGCATCCTGTACGATAACCGGTAATGATTATCGCGAATCCTTTAGGTAACGTTTGATTCGCTAGACATTTGCTTCGCTACCCGTTCTCCCCCCAACCCGACTTCAACCTTCACGGCAGATTGGCCAGAAATGGTCAGACCGGGACAAAAGGAATTCTCCATGAGTGACGCTACATTGGAAGTCAAAACTGTTCCTGCTCGGTCCGAGGTCGATCTGGGCGATTGCTGGGATCTCGCCAGCCTCTACGCGTCTGACGGGGATTGGGAAACGGACTTCGCCAAGTTCGAACAAGAGATTGAGAAGTACGCGGATTTTCGCGGCAAGCTTGGCGACGGTCCCACCGCTTTGCGTGCTTGCCTCGACTTTGATCAAAGCATCGATCGTCTGGCCGAGCGGCTAGGCACCTACGCCTTTCTTAAGACAACCGAGGACCAGACCGCAGATGCCTATCAAAAGCTGATGGCTCGCTTTCAGAATGTCGCAGTGAGGGCCGGACAGATCGCTGCGTACATGCGACCGGAAATCTTGGCGATTCCCAAGGAAACGATGGACGCGTACCTGACCTCAAATGAGTTGGCCGACTTTCGGTTGAGCTTGGAGCGCATCACACGCTATCGCGACCATACTTTAACCGACTCGGAAGAAGAATTACTCGCGATGCAGGGCGAAATGGCGCAAACGGCAAGCAAGGTTTTCGACCAATTGCACGACGCGGACATGAAGTTCGGGCAGCTCGAGGACGAGCAAGGCACGATGTGCGAATTGACCAATGCTACTTTCTCACAGTTTCTTATATCGCCGTCTCGTGAAGTTCGCAAAGCAGCCTTCCATCAATATTACGAGCAATTCTCTGCACACGAAAACACACTCGCTGCGACTCTGGCTGGCAGTATCCACAGCGACGTCTACTACGCCCGTGCTCGCCGATATGATTCCAGCCTCGGTGGCGCCCTCTTCCCTGACAATGTTCCGCAAAGCGTCTATGACAGCTTGATCACTTCGGTGCGAAATAACTTGCCAGCAGTCCATAGCTACTTTGACATGCGGCGCCGCAAGATGGGCTTGGACGACATCCACCACTACGATACTTACGTGCCAATTTTGTCCGACTTGGAACAGAATCGCGAATGGGATGAAGCTGTAGAAACTGTAGTTGCTTCACTCCAGCCGCTCGGAACCGAATATTGCGATGCTTTGCGTCAAGGACTCGCTGGCCGCTGGTGCGACCGCTATCCGAACCAAAACAAGCAAAGTGGGGCTTTCAGTTGCGGCACCTTCGATGGAGATCCGTACATTTTGATGAACTACAAGCCAGCGGTACTCAACGATCTATTCACGCTGACGCACGAAGCAGGCCACTCGATGCATAGCTATTACTCGGCCAAGCAGCAGCCTTTCCAGTATTACAACTACACAATCTTTGTCGCTGAAGTTGCCAGCACATTTAACGAGCAATTGTTGACTCACTATCTCCTTGAGAATTCGACCGACGATCGCTTCAAGGCTTATTTGCTCAATCACGAAGTCGATAGCCTTCGTGCCACGATTGTTCGGCAAACAATGTTTGCCGAGTTCGAGAAGAAGACGCACGAGATGGCTGAGGCAGGAGAGCCTCTGACGACCGAATCGCTCAAGGCCGTTTACCGGGGGTTGCTTGAAGCCTACTTTGGCCCGAACTTCGTTATTGACGACGAGCTTTCGCTGGAGTGCTTCCGCATCCCGCACTTCTATCGAGCCTTCTACGTTTATAAGTACGCGACTGGGCTGTCTGCCGCTGTCGCACTTTCGCGTCGCGTT
>PKCQ01000621.1 GCA_002862265.1 Planctomycetaceae bacterium
TGCCAAAAAATTTTAAAACTAATGACAGGTCAGGGATATTATTCCATACTAGCAGAGTGTATTGAAGTAGATGATGAGCAATTATATTATTCGCTGAACCTCACTGTACAGGAGATTGCGCAGCTCACGCAGCGACTGCGTCCGATTCTGGATGACGCGCGAGTGTTTACTGACAAGATTGCCCGTGATCCATCAGCCTTGACCAATCTTCGCGGTGCCATCCGCGGTATCCCGGCTGGTATCGGCTACAAGTAGATCCTGTGAGCGAGTTTGGGCAATTGGGCGTATGCTCAATTGCCGCCAGGAGGTACGCGATAGCTGCCGCTGACTTCGGGAATGCGTTGCGGGACCCAACTACCGAGAGGAGCCGAACCCTAGGGTGTTGCAGGGAAGGCATTGACTGCTGGCGGAACAGTCACTGCATCGGTTGGGCCGGATGGTGCCAAGCCTGGAGTGAATCCGCCTGGCAAAATGTCTCCGTCGGCCTTAACAACAGCAGGGTTCGCTGTGATCAAACCCTGCGAAGACTGAATGCGAAACTCTTCGGCTCTAGCCTGCAAGACTTCGCTGGCAGGCATTTCCTGAGGCACCATCGTGATATCTACAACTCGCTCGTCACGGATTTCCTGTGGCCAGAGTACTTCCGAAACGAAATCGATTGGAGGAATTTGGTACCATGGAGGCGGTATCTTCTTGAAGATTTTTTCCGTGCGGAAGCCGTCACGGACGACTTCGATTTCACGGGTCCCATAGTAGGTGAATGAAGTTGAAATCGGACTACTGCCGATGAACTTCTTGTCTACATAAACACTTGCACCAGCTGGGTTGGTGCGAATTTCCATCCTTCTTCGCACGCAACCCACCGAAACCATCAGCGTTCCAAGTAGTACCAAGGGGGCAAAGTTAGATCTCACCGCGTATCTTTCGAAGATTGAAGGGGCAATAACGATCACTCGTCCAGCAGATTGCTGTAAAGTCGCTTCCCCGTTTGCTGCCGACTACATTAGACACTTCGAAAAAAGTATAGGAATCGCCTGGATTTGCTCGCCAGATCAATTGGGGGCTTCGAACGGGAACTTGTGCGTTTCATTTTCAGGTTGCGATTCGTGGAAAATGCATAGGCTAGCCGTTGCTAACGTCAGGTGAAAATGTCCAATTCTTTAAAAAAGGTACAGGTAGATCCCTTTCGGGCCGAGTTTTGCCTGCAGTTTGTGGAGACTTATCGTGCGTTGCGGTTCTACAGCTAAGCTAGCAATAAGTACAATACGCCCGAGGTCCGTCCTCCCCCGGCAAATTCTCTTTTGTAGAGCGTTCCATTGAGCCCAAGCGACAACAATCCTGATTGCAAGAAATGGGCGACAACGGTCCATCATACGTCGCTGTCTGACGTGGGAATGCGTCGCGCGATCAATCAGGATTCGATGGGTTCCATTCCAGCGGAATCTCGTGATTCCTGGGAAAAATTCGGGCACCTGTTTTTGGTGGCCGATGGAATGGGGGCTCATGCCGCAGGTGAGCGAGCGTCGGAATTAGCCGTCGAGCTTATCCCGCAGAATTATCTTAAGTACAACGAACAAACACCTGCGGAAGCTTTGCACAAAGCGATTGTCGAAGCCAACTCGGACATCTTTCGGCGAGGCCAGGCAAACATCGAGTTTCGGTCGATGGGCACTACTTGTAGTGCCCTAACCTTGCTGCCAGAAGGCGCCGTCGTTGCTCATGTGGGCGATAGCCGAGTGTATCAGTTGCACGGCGAGACCCTGTACCAGCTGACATTCGACCACTCTTTGGTTTGGGAGATGCAGGCCGCTGGTGAGGTAACAGATGAAACCGTCCGCAGTGGCGTCATTCCGAAAAATGTTATTACACGCTCCCTCGGCCCCAATTCTTCTGTAGAAGTAGATTTGGAGGGGCCTTTCCCGGTGCACAAGGGAGATCGTTACCTCCTCTGTTCGGATGGTCTTAGTGGCCAAGTGTCGGATGAAGAAATTGGTCCCATTCTTCGTTGCTTGGCTCCTGAAGAGGCGGCACAATTTTTCGTGGATTTGTCGAACTTGCGTGGTGGTCCAGACAACATCACAGCGATTGTCGTTGACGTCACCGCGGAGGAGATTATTACGAAGGCTCAAGGTGGAATTGTTGTCCGAAGATCTGGCAGCAAAGCCGCGTTTTCCCCCGCGCTGGGCATCGTTGCTGGTGTATGCTTACTACTTGCTGTCATGTTTGGGTATCTTCAGCTCGCGCCAATCGCAATTGTAGCGGGCGTTCTCGCGATCATTGCTCTCGCGACGGGCGTTGCCCAGATCGTGATGCCATCGGGTAGCTCCGCTTCGCAAACTTCGCGTTACGGCAATGGTCCTTATCGCCAATACAAGGCATCCGCTAGCAAACCACTGTTTGAGTACTTGGCTGGAACTCTCAAGTCTTTGAGGGAAGCTGCTCAAGAAAACAAATGGGTGGTCGACTGGAAAAAGGTGGACAAGCACTTCTCGAAAGCTTGTTCACTCGCAGACAATGGCGATGTGGATGAAGCTTTGCGAATTCAATCGAAAGTCGTCATTTATCTTATGGAGCAGATTCGTCGTCAACGCGGCTCTGACAATGCTAGCGATTCAGCGGTAGACCTCTAGTATTCTCGTCGAAAGTCGGCGGTTGCCGGTGAGTCACCGCCCTTGTGACTCTTAGTGCAGCGTATCCGTTAACTTCTCCGCCCCCACGGCACTAAGCTGGTTTGATTAACATTTCGGCCGGCCAGAGCACTTGCTAGACTCCCTTTGCTAGCGCTTATTCTGCGCAGATCAGGCATCCATGGATGGAATCACTTTGGGGAACAATGCGTCGATTCAACCTCTATGTCGGTTGGGAGATCACTAAGATCTTCGTAGTCGCGTTGGTTACGTTCGCTGCTGTCATAATGTTGGCGGTTGTGTCCAAAGAAATGGCAACGCAGGGGTTGGGGGTTGGTGCTTTTCTGCAACTATTGCCCTACGCCTTGCCAATGTCTTTGCAGTATGCCTTGCCTCCGACCATTCTCTTTGCTGTGGCCAGTGTCTATGGTCGAGTCAGTGCGGATAACGAAGTGTTGTCTTTGATGGCCGCAGGCGTCAAGCCGATGCGTATCATATCGCCGATCCTGATTGCATGCTTCCTGCTGAGTTTGTTTGCGGTGTGGATCAATGACATAGCGATGCCTTGGGGCAAACCTGGAATCAGCCGCGTAGTGATGCACTCAGTTGAACAGGTTGTGTACGGATTCTTGTCTACTCAGGGAAACTACACCTCTGAACGCGGCTTCTCCATTCACGTGCGCGGTTTAAGTGAGGACGGTGAGCTGCTGTCCCCAACGATTACCATGATTCCTGAGGAATCAAAACAACCGTTGGTTGTCTCAGCACGGACCGGTCGCCTTACGATGGATGCAGAGAACGATACTTTGAGTATTGAGCTCACTGATAGCTCGCTCGATGCGGGTGATAAGCGAGTTGTCATTCCTGGTCCCTCCGTTCATGAGATCAGTTTGTCAGACGCGACGAAGAAGGGGACTTCCGGCGGGCACTATACCGAAGTCGCCATGCGAAATGTGGGTAGCGAAATTCGGACCGAACTGGGAAAAATTCATCGAATTCAAGGAGACTTAGCAGCCCGATCTGCTCTGTTTCTCACCGTGGGTAAACACGAGTACTTAGATAATGCGGTGACTCGCCAGAGTCTCTCGAACATTCAGGTAGCTAAGAATGATATACGCAGGCTTGAGATTGAACCTTGGCGTCGATGGGCACAGGGTTTCAGCTGTTTTTGTTTCGTCTGGGTTGCTATTCCTTTCGCCATTTGGTTTCGAGCCGCTGATAACGCGACAAGCTTCGGTGCCTGCTTCTTGCCGATCCTGTTCTTGTACTATCCACTCTTCGCAGTTGGTTTGGGCAACGCTAAGGCTGGTGATTGGCCACCTTACAGCGTTTGGTTAGGCAACTTAGTCTTGCTCATCGTCGGCGCATTTTGGCTTCATAAACTGCATCGTCGCTAGTAAGCATGACAAAATTTTTAAGGGAGCAATTACTTGTCATCCACAACGAAATCTGAAATCTGGACCGAGAACGCTCAAGAGCTGCTCTCGCATCCGATACTGAACTTTTGCACGAAACGGAGGATCCCGATTAGTCTCATTGGATTCACCAGTTTGGCCTGTTACAACCTGTTGATACGGCAGACTGTTCCGCTAAATCCATTTGACTTTACAGATTGGCAGGTATGCTTGGCCGTTGTATTGCTTTTGTTGGGATTGGCCATTCGCAGCTGGTCTGCTGGCAGCCTGAATAAGTCCCGCGAAGTGACGCAATATGGTCCCTACGCGTTGATGCGAAACCCGCTCTACCTCGGTTCCTTTGCGATGATGGTCGCCTTCTGTCTGCTCATGCGAGACATGCTGACTCTGGGATTTATCGTTGGACCGATGGCTTTTCTCTATTGGCTGCAGATCGTATTTGAGGAAAAACGCTTGGCGTTTCTGTTTCCTAACGAATGGCCGAGCTACACGCAGCGCGTTCCACGCGTGTTTCCAAAGCTTTGGGCGAAAGAAGCATTTGTGGGGTGGACAAAGTTTGAATGGCTTCGAAATCGTGAGTATCAAGCGGTTGCCGCAAGCATTGCGGGCTGTGGGCTAATTTACACATGGCACGTACTTGCACCTTTGTGGTGGAAGTAGTTCTCAGCTTAGCTGGCTGCTCGTCGGATTTTGTTGGGTATTCGAAGTATGTCGGACCGAAAACCTATTCGACAAAAAATACTCTACTGCACGCTCTTGCTTCTTGGCTTGTGCGTCTGTCTGGCATGGTACGGGTGGGAAGGTGTCTCCAGCTATCGTGAGCTCACAATCAATGTGGGGCTGGCATCGGGTGATAATAATCGGCTGAGCCAAATTCAGACGCAAGTTGGAGCGTTGAGTGTTGAAGCTTCGGCTGAGGGAAGTAGCATTTTTGGTATGCAGCCGCAGTTAGCTAGCCTAGGCAGTGAATTGCAAGTCTATCGTGAAGCAATTGCGAAACGGTTAAAGCACCCGAATCCCTTGCTTGCGACCACCAATGAAGAGCTTGAGAATCTGGAGGTGGAAATTGATAATCTGGAGCGACTCGAAAAAAACTGGCAGTGGCATCTAGGGTCTGATCAAGGTGCGGTGCTTAGGCAAAGTCTTCGTAATCTCCGAGAGGTGCTCGAATCAAACGCGAGTCGTCAGAATACACGCGAGATGGAATTCCGTGATGCCGTCCGCCAGCGTTATCGTGGGTGGCAAGCTGGACTGGCCGTCTCATTCTCCTGCGTACTGATTACCGTCATCGCCACTTTCGTATACTTCCGGCAATTCGTGGTTAAGCCGTTCAAGGAGCTGCTATTGGGTAGCAAGCGGATAGCAAGCGGCGAGATTGACCATCGAATCCGGATGGATTCCGAAGACGAGCTTGCGGACTTGGCTTCAGCTCTCAACGGCATGACAGATCGATTTGTGCGAATTCGAGACAACCTGAATGAGCAAGTCAGTCAGCGCACCCAAGAAGTAGTGCGAAGTGAGCAATTAGCGAGTGTAGGGTTTTTGGCTGCTGGCGTTGCCCATGAAATCAACAATCCAATGGCCACGATTGCTTGGAGCGCAGAAGCTCTCGAAATGCGACTTCATGAAGTCATTCATGATGGCAAGTCGATGTCAAAGGATGCGAGCCATACACTTACAAGCGAGCAGATGGACATCGTTCGCGACTACCTGCGTCGTATTCAAGATGAGGCGTTTCGTTGCAAGGACATCACGGAGCGACTCCTCGATTTCTCACGGCTCGGCGAATCGTCGAGGAAGCAGGAAACGGATATTCACGAAGCGGTGGCAGATGTCTGTGAACTTGTTCGGCACCTCGGACAATATCGGAATCGAACGCTTGAATTTGAGGGCAGGCCAGAAACGGTAGCCTGGGTCAGCCCGACCGAATTTAAACAAGTTGTACTCAATCTACTGACGAATGCATTGGATGCATCAGAGGATGGTAGCCAAGTTAAAGTCACTTTGCAGGCTAGTGAGCAAGAATTTTTCCTGATGGTCGAAGACCATGGCTGCGGGATGACGGAGGAAGTCAAGCGGCAGCTCTTCGAGCCTTTTTTCACACGCCGGCGTGATGGCCGAGGAACAGGCTTGGGCCTGTCCATCACCTACCAAATCGTACAAGACCACGGTGGATCGCTAGTGCCCTCCAGCGATGGCCCAGGAACCGGTTCCACTATGTTACTCACACTACCTTTAACTCCGTTGGTATCAGAAGCGAATGAACGACGCAAAGCAGCCTAAAGCAGGTTTGAAGATACTTTTTGCCGATGACGAAGAGTCGCTACAGACTCTCATGAGTTTGGAGATTCCGCGCATGGGGCACCGCATTACAGTTTGCCCCAACGGGGAGCATGCGATTCGTGAGGCTCGGGCGCAAAAGTTTGATTGCCTGATTGTCGACATGGACATGCCGGGCATCAATGGCAACGAGATTATTCGGCAAGTCAAAGAGCTTTCGCCTGAGACAGAAGCCATCGTACTCACAGGAAAAGAATCGCTGGAAACCGCTGTCCAAGCGATGCGTTACGGTGCCTGTGACTATCTTACGAAGCCTTGCCGCTTGATGGAACTCAAGACGCTGCTCGACACCATCCTTGCGCGGCGGGAAACTGTCCGCAAATATCATGCTTCGAAGCGGAGTACGGAGAGCAAGTCGACGGGACCGCAACTCATTGGTAGGCATCCTTCGATGCTTTCGGTGCGCAAGCTCGTCAGCAAAGTCGCTCCAACCAACTCCACGGTGCTCATTCGTGGCGAAACCGGCTGTGGCAAGGAGCTGGTTGCGAGGAGTGTCCATGTTGAAAGCTCACGCAAAGATGGGCCATTCGTGGCTATCAATTGTGGTGCGCTTCCGGAGAATTTGATTGAGAGTGAACTGTTCGGGCATCGCAAAGGTGCCTTTACTGGAGCGGACATGGAGCGGAAAGGTATGTTCGAAGAAGCTGCTGGCGGGACCATTTTCCTGGACGAGATTGGCGAACTACCCTTAGGGATGCAAGCAAAACTGCTGCGAGTGCTTGAAAGTCGCGAGGTTCGTCCGGTGGGGAGCAATCAACCAAAACAAGTGGACGTTCGCGTGGTGTGTGCGACGCATCGAAACTTGGAAGAGATGGTGGAATGTGGAGAGTTCCGAGAAGACCTCATGTTCCGCATCAACACTTTCGAGGTTTATGTACCTGCTTTACGAGAGCGGGAGACCGACATTCCAGAACTCGCGAGCCACTTGCTGAGCCGTTTTCGATCCGTTGATGCTGCGGCAGGCGAGCTCTTTAGTCAAGCAACAATGCAGGAACTGCAAAATCACGTGTGGCCAGGAAACGTGCGCGAACTTGCGAATGTGATTGAGCATGCATGCATTCTATGCGAGGAACTTCCCATTGAGGCTGAACATCTTCCGAAGCAATTTACTGATCGAAGGCTTCGAAAGGAATTGCGTTCTTTGGGAGGGATGTCGCTAAAGGAAATGGAGCTCACCGCAATAGAAGATGCTGTGGCACGACACGGCGGTAATAAGCAGGCAGCATCGGAAGAACTTGGGATTAGCCTGAAGACTCTGTATAACAAGCTGAATCAAAAAGCTGCGGCTCAAAAAGCGGGATAGTCGATTGAGAGGTTGAGTCGTGTTGCTTCGCTCAAGCTTTGGGTTAGGACGATTTCGCTAGTTCTCTTCGATAGATCAGTCGAAGCTCCGAACGACTCCTTGCACGACGCCAACGACTTCGACTCGGTCCACCGTTGTGGTTGGAACGGCTCGGTTGGTTCCGTGTAGGTGATATTGGCCGTCTATTTTGTGGATTTGGCGGAGCACTTGAATCAGGCTGCCCTCGGGACCCGTCAGGCTCACAATCGCAAGTTGGCCGTTTCGGACTTCTGTTTGCCAAGCCACGATCAATACATCTCCGGCTTGAATCTGGACATCGA
>PKCQ01000618.1 GCA_002862265.1 Planctomycetaceae bacterium
TTTGTTCTTCCCATTTCTGCTCCTCTCAGAAAAGCACACGCTTCCTAAGCGGAAAGCTACCCAGAATCTGCTAGCCCAAGTTCGATTTCAAGTAGTATTCCCTGGCGTGAATACACTTCCCATTGGTAGATATTCTTCTGCCAGTTGCCTAAGCATGTGCCCTCGCTTCACTTTAGAATTAGCCAACGCTCGCCAACAGACTAACTTTGAAGCGAACGCAACTTCGGGTCATTATGACAGTGCCGTACGATCACACCATTCACCATGTAGATCACATCTTCCGCTACATTGACGGCGTGATCTGCGATTTGTTCGATAGCTCGAGAAGCAGAAAACGAATAGATTGCCGGCTTAACCCAGTCTGCATTCTCTTTCATCAGGTTGGTCACTTCATTGATGACGCGAACGTTCATCGAGTCAACGGAGTCGTCCTTGTGGATTACTTGATACGCTAGCTCTACATCCAAGTTCACGAACGCATCCAAGCCTTCACGGACCATCGCGTTAGCATCCGCGGCCATATCGCGAAGCATTTCTGGGATGGGGAAGCTCGGATACTCGATCAAGTCGGTAGCTCGTTCCGCAACGTTGCAGGCAAGATCGGCGATGCGTTCCAAGTCGTTGTTGATTTTCATCATCGTGGTCAACCTGCGCAAGTCAGCTGCAACCGGCTGGTGTAAGGCCAACATCTTGAGGCATTCTTCCTCAATCCGAACCTCTTGCCGATCGATTTCCTCGTCCTGCGCGATCACCTCCGACGCAACGGAATGCTGACGTGCCATCAAAGCACGCAACGCCTTGTTGATCATCTCTTCAACCTGCCCCGACAAAGTCAAAATGCTATGGTAGGCTTCTTCCAGATCATGGTTTAGGTGGCGTGCCAATCGACTCTCCTTAGAAGGCAAAACTGCCCTTCGTTCTGCATATCCTCGCTGACAATTATGCTTGGGCATCAACAAATTGGTTGATGCACAATGGATGAAGATTCAGTGAACTTTGCTTGCGAGTACGCACTGACTGACGTTTATTCGACGTTTCCAAGCGGCTCGTTGGGTAACTCAACGACAAAGCAACTCCCTTTCCCCAACTCACTGGAAGCTGCAACACTACCGCCGAGTGCCCCGGTCAAATGTTTGACGATCGCTAGCCCAAGTCCAGTTCCGCCGGTATCAATGGACCGATCTTTCTCAGCCCGATAAAATCGCTCAAAAATCCTAGCCAAATCTTCTTCCGCCATTCCAATCCCGGAATCGCGCACTTCCAAAATAAGCTGATTTGATTGCCGTTCAACGTGCACCGCCACCTTGCCGCCAGCTTCGGTGTAACGTACTGCATTGGAAAGTAAGTTGCTCGCGATCGTTTGCAATCCATCACGGTCGCTGTGGATCTTTGCTGCCTCGGGCGCGTTCACCTCGATCGTCACACCTTTCGCACGACCAAGTGCGTAAGCTGCGTTAATACAAGGCTCTATGGCCTCAATGACATCGAAGCGTTGATAATTTAGCGCTGAACCAACCTCGACCCGTGACAACTGCAACATCCCTTGAACCAGTCCGTCTAATCGGTCGGCCTGTGAAATGATGTTGTTCACGAAGGACTCTGCCGCATCCGGATCCTCCAGGGCACCCATTTGCAGCGTCTCCGCGTAAGCTCGAATTGCAGCCAGCGGTGTCTTCAGTTCATGCGAAGCGTTGGACACAAAGTCCTTTTTGATCATGTCAACACGTTTGATCAAAGTCTCGTCGCGAACGGTAAAAAGCGCACCACTTTTCCCTGCACCCAGCGGAAGAGGCCGTCCCAGTATTCGCAATTGCCGTGGCTCTACGCCGTATTCCAACTGTTCCTCTGTAAGTACCTCTTCCCTAAGGATCTTGCGGAGCATATTGACGATCGCAGGAGTACGGATGATTTCCACTAAGGGGCGATACAAGAAGTTATCATTTGGCAATTCAAGTAGCCGGCTCAATGCTCTATTCGAAAGCAAAACGCGAGAACGATCATCGACGGCCAAAACTCCTTCGCGAAGATTGCCCAGCACAAGATCGCTGCGTTCGTTAGCGTTCTTCAAGCTCGCATAGATACGGTTGACCATATCCGCGACGGCGTCCATCTGAATGCAGAAGTCAGAGTCTTGCGCTTCGACTGCAGGTAATAAGCTCTCTCGTTCTTCCGCGTTATCGAGCGCCTGAAACCAAGGTCGAAGAAGGCGTTTCTTGCGTCCACGATCATGCCGAACGGCGAAGAAGGTGAGTCCTCCGATGGCTAATGCGGCTAAATTGAGCAGCGCCCACAAACTCCACCACAAGTTATCTAAACTCGAACGCTGAATGTCCCGAGTGACCCTAATTGTGTTTGCCTCCGTCGTCTCCGGCAACTCGCTTAATGCCACATCTGCAGTCAGCCGCATTCCTTCTTGCCCCGCTTGCGTCCAGATAAGCTCCACAGACTCGGGCGCCTTAGACCGCTGAACAGGAATAATCCCCAGCCCGAGTTCGCGCTCCATCTTTCGCCACTCAGGCTGTGCCTCGGGCGGATTGCTCCAAGAAAGCGACTCGATCATCGCCTCAGCCGCAACCATATCGCGCCGAAACGAAGCCTCCATCTCATTCCGCCAGATATCTTCGACAACTCGACCGCCAAACATGCCAACGCCCAGAGCAAGCGCAATCCAGAGGGCAACGAGTTGGATGAATAGTTTCATCAGCCGGGAAGCAATCGTTTCAAGTCGAGCAACAGTATCGCGTGCGAGAAAACAGAATCCAATTCCAGCGATACACAGTTCTAACAGGTTTCCTGTATTTCCGATTTATTCTATCCAGCGGACGAAAAAGAACAGCGTTGATCCGACCTTTTCCCGCAAGGCGAGGTTATTACTTTCAGTCATCCCCGCAACACATACTCGACCTGCATGGTGGTCTCACTCAGGCCCCGAGATCATGAGCATCATTCTTGCAGCAGCGATATTTCCCGCTTCGTACGCCCGCCGCTGCTCACCACCTCGCGACTTGATCGGATATGAGATGAACACGATGCATCCCGCGCCAGCTCCCACCTAGGACCCTTTATGCCCTAAGCTGTTGGGATCGATCTAGGCACCACCAACTCACGCTGCGCAGTATCTATTTTGTGATGACAAACCCGAGCTAATCCCCGATTCGCATGGCAGTTTTCTCACTCCATCGGTCGTCGGAGTCATCGGCTCGGCGAGATCGTGGTGGGAGTAACCGCCAAGAAGCGACGGTCACTCAGCCTGGAGCAACGGCTTGGTGCTTCAAGCAATTCAGGTGCTTGGACGAGCAGCTCGACCAAGCACCTGAGACTGCCGGTCCACCATTATCGCAAAAATATAGCCCGACTTCTGTTGTAGACGGGCTGCCCTTTCGAGATTCGGGCACGGTGTACCCAACCGGGCTTTGCTCAAATCAATTCGATTGGTAGTCGAAACGTAAAGTAGTGGCCAGGGCCGGGATCGAACCGGCGACACACGGATTTTCAATCCGTTGCTCTACCAACTGAGCTACCTGGCCGCGAGAAAATGTCCGGAGACGCTTCCGTCGCAAGAAGGGACGATCGTATTTCTGATCTTGGAGAGTGTCAACGGCAGCCAGAGGCTGGATTGGTCTTTCTGGCAGGAACTGTTAGGAAACAGTCCAGATTTGCGGGATACTCGGGCTGTCCCCCAAGCGCTACCGTAGCAAGTATCGGGTTCTGCAGCTCCAAGTTGCTAACGCGTTCAAACCAAGAACTGCCATCACAAGTAAAAGCCATAGCTCTTCAGAGGGTTCAGACATACGGATTCCCGCTCGCCATTTGAGAGCTTGGCATTGAGCAAAACGTCAGCCGCTAGTTGGCAAAGTCCAAGAAAAACGCAGGTTTCCCTCTGGTCTGCTAGCAATTCAGGCCATGACCATTCGCACGCATTGGGATTTCCGGATTTTGTCGGTATCCTTGGGTAATCGTGGTACGATACAAGGAGTCTGTGCTTACTCCTCAGATCTCATCTCATCTCAAAACTCGGGAGTCGGTTGAATGTTCGCTCATGCTTTAGCGTTGGGCCAGAGCCGTTGTATCGGACTTGGACGGCCGTCTTTGCTAGCCCTTTGTGTGCTGGGCAGTTCACTCTTTAGCGCTATGCCTGCTCAGGCCCAGTATCATCCCGAACATCCAGACGTGAAAACGATGGTCAATCGTGCCATTTCTTACCTTGAAACGAGCGAAGATCGACGCTCAATTCTAGGCGAGTACGCCGAAGGCGGTCCGATCCTGGTTGGATACACGGTTTATAAAGTAACCGGCGATGACACGCACCCGCTGGTCAAACAAGGACTTAACAAAGCTAGAGAGCTCTGCGGCAACTTAAATAAGAGGCGACATGGCCCTGAATCGAAGATCGTTTACGAAGCCTCTATTGCCTGCGTCTTTCTCTGTTCCGTCGACGCGGCCCAGTACGACCGTGAGATCCGCGAAACTTTGCATTGGTTTGAGCAGGTCCAGAAGAATCACGGTGGCTTTGGCTACCTAGGCCGCACCACGGGTGACACTTCTCAAGTTCAATATGTGATGCTTGCCTTGTGGACGATAAAGGAGGTCGGCATCGATGTCCCCCCCGGTACCGTTGAAGGTGCGATTCGTTATCTCAAATCAACAATGGATCCTAGCGGTGCTTGGGGCTACCAAGGGCGAGTTTCCAACGGCGGCTTGATCAAGCAGGAAAAGGTCAGTAAGTCGCTTGCTACGGCTGGCCTGGGAGCTTTGATCATTGGTGGTGATGTACTCGGACTGTATGGAGAGCGATACAAGAGCGCGAAGAATAAAGAGGATGGCATTCCTGAGGTCTTCCGACGTGTCGATTTAGAGGCTCGCAAAAAGCGAAATATGGGCGTGGTGACCATGACTCGAGCCGACACAGACGGTGCTGTGAAGCTCGGTATCAATTACCAAGTCCGGAACAACTTCAGCGGGATGTGGTTCTACTACTGGTTGTATTCCCAAGAACGATACGAGAGCTTTGTTGAGATTGTCAACGACCGTCAAGAAAAGAGCCCACCTTGGTACAACGCTGGTGTGAAGACTCTGATGAAAATCCAGGGTCCTGATGGTGAGTGGGGTAGTACAGCTTCCAAGTCCGACCACACTCCACCACACGTTTCAACTGCTTTGGCCGTTCTGTTTCTTATCCGCAGTACCCAAAAATCGATCGGAAAGCTAAATGAAGGGCTGACTGTTGGCTTTGACAAGTTCCCAATGGACGTGACCAACGTCCGACCGGTTGGCAACTCGTTGGTCAGTGACCAAGAGGCTACGGTAAACGGCATTCTCAAGATGCTTGAGGATGGAGCGGTCGACGGAATTGATTCGAACTTGATCCCCAAAGATCTACAATTGACTGATGATCCTAAACAGCGCAAAGAACAAATCAACAGACTGTCCCGGTTGCTAACGGGTCCAAGTTGGGCTGCTAGACGAGTCGCTGCGAAGCTTTTGGGACGCGCAGAGCAAATCGATGTTGTCCCGGATCTGATTTACGCACTGTCGGACGACGATCCGATCGTCCCCATGGTTGCCGAAGAAAGCTTACGGCTCATTAGCCGCAAGTTGACTGCTGGCGACCTGAAAAAGCAGCCCTCCGGCGAAGACCGCACCAAGGCCATCAAATACTGGAAAGAATGGTACTTGGGGCTGAGACCAGACTACATTTTCGTCGACGCAAGATAGGCTTCGCGCTGACGAAACGAAAACGTAGCGAATCGAACAACTGACTAGTAAAACAGAAGCTGAGCGTTGCCATGAGCACAAACGCGAACGAATTAGCCAAACCCACAGATGATTCGCCAGATCTTAAGACTCACAAGGTCGATGTGGTAGCCAGTATTTTGATGGCCGGTTTGCTGGTCATCGGTTTCCTTGTCTTCTTGATGTTTATCATCTGGCTTACAGAGACTTGGAAATGGGATGCTGGCACGATTATTTTGACAGAGAATCCGGCCGGTCGCGGAGACTATGCAGAGGGATTTGAGCGTGATATCGAGCCGCCTGGTGTGGAAGAGTTTGAAGAGCTTCAGGAACCGACTTTGGCGGAGACACTTGAGGCGGTCACTGATGTGGCGACCACCGTTGCGGCTTCTTTGGATTCTATCAACTCCAACTCCACCGCTTCAACAAGTGGCAACGGGCGAGGCGACAGTCGGCCTCCGGGACCGCTAGGTGAAGGCGACGACATTATTCCGCGTGCTGAGCGTTGGGAGTTGAAATTCTTGGCTAAGGGACAAGCCCCTTATGCCAAACAACTGGATTATTACAAGATTGAGTTAGGTGCCATGGGGGGCGGCATCCCGACAATTGATATCGCATCCAACTTATCTAGAGGGGGCGTCAAACGCTCAACAACTCCCCAAGAAGAAAACAAGAAGGGTCGTTTGATCTTCATGTGGCGGCAGAAAAACCAGCTGCAGCAGTATGACGTGGCTCTTCTAAATGGATCTGGAATCAAGACTAGCGGCCGGAGTATCTTCAGGTTGCTACCCAAAGATCTTGAAAACCAGATGGCACTGACAGAGAAAGCGTACTGGGAGTCCAAGGGCTATAACTCTGTTACGCAGATTGCTAAGACTGTCTTTGAATCTCGTCCTGACGGACGCGGCGGATACAGCTTTGTGGTAATCAACCAGCGATACCGTGTTCCAAAGAAGAGTAGCTAGGGAAGCCTTCTAACGAGCCCTTACCAAAGGTTGCGTTAACGCCGAACAAGCGAAGGAAGAAACAAGCACTTTGCCCGGAGCATGCAGATGCTGAGATCACCAAACGCGTCTTCAACGATAGCAGTTCGTTCCTCATCCACGCGAAAGCTTCGTATTCAAGACTACATAAGCTGCTCTTCACCTTGGTGCATTACTTGTGATTGCAACCGTCGTTGCACTTTTTTAGCCGTTTGGTTGCTGCGATAGCGACCAGTCTTGCCTTCGTAATCGCAGAATTTCCAGAGCTCTCAAGGTTCAGCTGGAGCGACCTCTGCCACTTAGTATGAAGCATACCTTTCTGCCTCCTGGTCTGGAAGTTTTTAACGAGCTGGAAGAACCTAAACTTGAGCGAAAGCTTTTGCAGATCTCCGAATCCGCAAAGCTCGTGGCAGCTCAGCTGGAAGTTCCCGACACGATTTACCCAATTCGCGGGAAAGGAATCAGCAAAAGACTGTCCGGCCAGACAGTGGGATTATTGTGAAATTGAACTCGGCTGCGTGGGCGGCGGATTTACGACGTTAGATACTGTGAGCGATTTTGCCAGCGGCGACAAAAAAGACTTCGCCAAGCCCAATCGAGGCAAATCAACCAGACAAGCTTATCTTTGCTTGGCGAGACCAGAATGAGCTCGCAAGGTTTGACCAAGCCTTGCTTTCCCGGGCTGGAATCGAGACCAAGGCTTGGTCCCTACTCCGGTGTATTCCCTCAACACTTGAAGTAGAGCTAACGATGCTGCAGATGGAGTGCTGCTAGCAGAATAAACGAGAGATGGAGGAGCATTACAAAACGGTATTTGAATGCAGGACTCAAGGCAAAGATTTCAACTAGGCTGTCGTAGCACAGCTTTTCAAATGTGATGGAACCTTACGGTTAAATCACATTTCAGTCGTTTCACTTCGCAAGGTATAGAAACTGAGCTTGAACTGACAAAACGTAAGGTATGGTGAGGGCTTAATTGCAGAACATCCTAGCATTTTCGTAAAATCGGCCAGTCCATGTCCTTTGCCTGCATCCACTTCTCGTCAACTCAGGTTATTATCGGTAGGAGTCTCTATCGGCACTCTCGCGGTAGATTCCTGCCGGAGCCAGGCAAGCAGACTTTGAGCACTTGCCAACGACTTTTCACAACGCCCTGTGGTGCCAAACCGAACCATTTGGCATCGAAAATTGAAGCATTGTCAAAAACACGGGCTCGGCGTCCGGTTTGCACATCTTGATACTCACGAACCCAAAGGAATTCCCCTAAATGCCAACGAACATCTAC
>PKCQ01000153.1 GCA_002862265.1 Planctomycetaceae bacterium
CAGACCCATTTGCATCGAGTGATCCACAACACCCCGCGACGTACCTACTTGTTCCACGCCATCATGCCTAGCGACAGGCTTAACTGTTTCGATCGGTTCCCAACGCTCGCCTTCGGGCAGTTCCTCCGAAACGTGAACGATTGGTACCCAGGCCTTCCGCTCAATCCAGTAGCCAAATGGCAGAACATGGTCTTCTTTGTAAAAATCGTGGTCTTTCGGCTCGGTGCCTTCTAGTCCGACGCCAACGTAGTATTGGTAGAAACGCGAACCAATGGTTTGATGGATCTCGTAGAGCTTCGTCATATCTCTACGTTCGTAGCGCATCATGTACTTTCCGTCTTGCCGATAGAAAGTGCCCAAACCGCCACGATATTCGATCTTCGATTTGCCTGAAAAATCTCCAAGGACGGACTCGTCGTTAGCGACAGCGTTCATCCAACGGTGAGAACTCTGCGACCAGTCCGAGTGATTTTCTTTGTGACAATCCGTGCAAGCCTGAGGGCCAACATAGTCTGCTGGCATTACATTGCTTTTTCGCGATACAGGTTGCACCTGAGCGCGTATCTCTGACTTCATGGGATCCCAAACCATAGTGAGATTCCCAGCCTGAAAGTAACGGGTTTCGCGAGCCATCATATTCTCAGGATCATCTGCCGCAGCCATCGAATTAGTGTTGGGAGACCGCGTTGCTTCGCGGGCTGCACGGCGTTCAGCTCGCCTCTTCTCCGCCGCGGAGTCATCCAGTAGAAAGGGCAGCGAGGCCAGAGCTGCCAAGCCAATAATCAACATCGAAACACCGATTCCCCAAGCAAGACGACTCGGCTTTGCTGAAGCAGAAGGGTCACGACTGTGGTTTGAATGCGCGCCTGTGGTATCGCGGCGTGTCGGTTTCTGGGACCACTTTTGATTGGACATCGTGGGTAGGTATGGAGGCAACGGCAGGTTGGAACAATGAACCTATCCTAACCGATTTCAATAACGGTTCGATCAAACTACAAGTCGAAAATTTGGCTTGTGACCGAAGTGCGCTGGTGTCAGTGATAGCTTGCTATGCAGATCGGTAATTGGCCAGAATCGTAAGTCCGCCTGATTCCCTTTCTTTGCCTTACCAGAGTTGAAGGCTGCGGCGGAGGAAGAAGCTTATTGAATTCTTGCCGTCGAAACTATGAATAGCCCCGGACGCATGGCGAGAGACTTCGGCTGCACGCCAACACTTAGCTCCATGCTGCACGGAGGCATGGTCGGTATTCGCTCCGAAAAGAACTAGCAAACCTGCGCATCGCGAATGGCTAGGCTCTGTTGATTTATGATGGGCGGCATAACGTTATGCCGCCGGTGCCAGATCATCATGAGTCTGAAACAACCAACGGCTAGTGCCTTGTCACTCACGTCAGCTTAGAATTGTTCACAAAGCCTAGAGTGAAATTCTAATCATCATGGCCAAGGTGGCCGCACCGAATAAAAACCGGTTTGGTGGCGAACCGACTCACGAACCCACATATTTCGAGTCAGAAGCGGCGGAAAAAAGCACTAGCAAGAGCCTTTAGCTGCAGAATGGCATGAACCACACTCGACAATCCCCCTAAACCTCGAAGCTTGTGCCATACAGTAGCCAACAGCCTGCCGATGCCTCTCCTGCGGTTGCAACGAACATCCAGTAGATACGAGGAATCTGGTAATTCGATATCAATACAGACTTTCCGTTACGGTCCTCGCTCTCTTCTTTGCCAATAGGTTGGCGAACATCTCAGAAGCACAAGACTGCGAATACACGATCTGCGATGCAGGAATGAGCTGCGCTGGCTTGGCGTGCGACAGCCTGCCTTGCGAAAAGGCTTCTCCAGCACAGATTTGATTCGCCCAAGCGATCATTGTTTCGATGACTTCATCAGTCCGATGAGCAACCTTGTCTTCTTCGAAGAACCGCGCACGCTGACTGAATTTCGTCCAATCTACATCAACCACAGTGCACCAAGCGTCACCGGAAATGGGGTCACAGCGGGCGAAGACCTCCAGCCCTAAGCATCGCAATTCAGAATTGCTCTCAACGAAAAACTCAGCATCATTGCGGTAAAAGATGGATTCATCATTGACGACACCTCGGGTGCACTCGATGCGCTACTCAACAATGGTTGGGCGGATGTGGCAGCTGGGCTCAAGTACAATGTGATTCGCGACCCGCACAAAGGGCGGCTAGCATCCGTAGGTGCGAGTTACGAGTTGCCGATTGGTAGCACACGTGCCCTTCAGGATATCGGCGATGGAGAGTTTCACCTCTTCGCAACCGGTGGTCAGCGACTGATGGACGGCGACGCCCACGTTTTGTCAAGCATCCCATATCGTCTCCCGCTTGATGGAGCCGTAAAGAGTTCAGCGATTCACTGGTCGAACCATTTTGATGTCCGACTAACTGAGAAGATCTACTTGTTCACCGAGCTTGTTTGGTGGCACTGGACGGACGACGCTGCAGCAGGTGCTCCTCTAGGTGTTGGTGGGCAGGAACTTTTCAACTTGAGCGTAAACAACATCGCCGGCAACGACCTCGTGACTCACAACGTTGGGAAGCGTTGGAAGCCATGCGACAATTGCGAAACAGGTATCGTCTATGAACTAAAAAGACTACCGTAAAAGACGTGTTGGACGATCGCCTGACTCTGGACTTGATCTTCCGCTACTAGTCGACACTCCTATCCCTCCAACCACGGACGACGCGTTTCCCCTGCTCTACAACTTACGCCCCTCGGGATATCGCTTCAGGGGGTGCAATTGGTAGCTTGGTTGGGTGAGAAGATATCTGGCATGCTGCTTCAGGAGGATTCTGAATCTTCGCAGTTCTGCATGAATGCTAGAACTTTGCGGTAGATCTCTAAGGGCCAATAGTCATTGTGTTCTAGGTTTTCTGACAACACAAACTCCTTCTCATCACTTGGACAAGCCTCAAAGAGCTCGCGCCCAAATCGATAAGGCACCACATTGTCTGGCTTGCCGTGAATTGAGATCATCGGTCCCGAATAGCTTTGGATTCGCTCTTCAGATGGCCAGCGATTGCTGAGCAACAGTCGTACCGGTAGCCATGGGTAATGATTGGAAGCGACATCGACCATGGAGTTAAAGCTACGATCGACTATCAGCCCCTTAGCACCATTCTTGCTAGCCAAGTGAACGGCGACAGCACCACCCAACGAACGTCCCCATAAGTAGACCTCACTCGCCTGGATTCCCGCCCGTGCAGCCAGCCAGTCATGTGCTGCTTCGCCATCGGCGATGATCCCAGGTTCATTGGGTTTACCAGGACTCTTTCCGTAACCGCGATAATCGAACGCAAATACATTTGCTCGATAGATTTTTCGCAATTCATCGAGCTGTTCTCCGAGATAGCCCATGTGCTCGCCATTTCCATGGCAGAGGAGGATGGTTCGCTCAGCAGCCTCATGCTCAAGGTACCAGCCGTGAATCATGTTGCCCTGCGCAGTTTTGATTTCGATGCCTTCGTAGTCTAGCTGCGGTTTCCAGTCACCATTCTGGGGACTCGGGGCTGGATACATCAAGAAGCTTTCTAGTGCTGCAACAATCACAACAACCCCCAGATAGATGAATAGGAACCTCAACAGAGAACGCTTGCCGTGCTGCCAAATGGTGCGTCTGCGCTTTCTAACGCTAGCTGTGAAAGAGCCGCTAGCTTTCATTACGGCTCCTCATTCCCTGGTGCCAGCATACGACTATTCTTGTCCGGCTAGCAATTCTGCGGCCAAGAAAAAGGATCCTGCGGCATAGACGATCGCCTCTTTCTTGGCTGCTAGCTGCCTCGCCAACCCCCACGCTTGCTCAGGCAGTTCACATTTGCGGAGCGTTGAGCCGATGGCATCCGAATCAACCAGCTGCAGTTTTTCCGAAGCCAACGCATACAGCTCATCGAGCGGCACGGCTCGTGGGTTTCCGTGAAACTGAGTCACAACAAGTTGTTGCGTGCGAGCCAAGAGAAGATCCAACATCTTGGCGTAATCTTTGTCACGACTGGGCGCAAAAACAGCGACGACAGGCTTGCCAGGGAAGTGACTATCCAAGGCATCGAGGCCTGCCTCGATGGAAGCGGGGTTGTGAGCGGTGTCCAGAATGCTCGTCGGACAGTTATCTGTCACTTGCATTCGGGCTGAGGGCTGAGTCTGAGCGACGGCATATTCGATACTTTTCCAAGGAATTCGCATGCCCCGTGAATCCAGCTCTTGGAGAGCTAGAATGGCGGCTGAAAGATTATCTGCTTGATGTCGCCCGAGCAATCGAGTTCTCAAACGATAGGTCGGCGGGGGCGTCGCCGCCGAGTCTGCTCCGGAACTGGCCGCTGTTACCCTATAGCTGAGCTCGGCTGTTGCACCATCGAAGGGCATTTCAGCAGAAGTATTCGTCTCAAGCGGTTGCCAGGCACATTGAAAATCTCGATCGAGCAAAAAGAGTTGCGCCCCGGCATGATTGGCTGCATGCCGAATTGCTTCCCGAGCACTTGAATCACGGGCCGAGCACACCGTGGGCACTCCCGCCTTGATTATGCCCGCCTTCTCCGAGGCAATTTCTGCAATCGTCGATCCCAGTTGCTTTTCGTGATCGAGTCCGATTGCGGTAATGATGCACAACTCAGGTTCACAAATGTTCGTGCTATCGAGGCGGCCGCCCATGCCGACCTCGAGCACGGCACAGTCCGCCTTTTGCTCGGCGAAGTGCAGCATTGCCATGGCTGTTGTGATTTCGAAGAAAGTTGCTCCATCGGAGAACTTGTCCTCAGCTTCCAACTGTTCTGCCGCTTCAAGAACACGATTGGTCAGCTCAAGGAGCTGCTCGTCGGAGGCAGATTGGCCGCAAAATCGGAATCTTTCATGCAATCGGACCAGGTGCGGGGAAGTATAGAGCCCCGTCTGGTAGCCCGCATGTTCCAGTGCTGAAGCGATGGCGTGAGCCACTGTCCCCTTACCCTTACTGCCAGCGACATGGATCACAGGGTACTGGAGATGCGGATTACCCAAGATTTCCGCCAGTCGCCGCATGCGATCCAGCCGGTAAAAGCTGCGATTGTAAGGAGTTTGTACACGGCGCTCGTAGTTGATCACCCCAAAAAGTCGCTCCTGAGCTTCGTCAACTGACCTCGCTGGGGCGAAAGATTGCCTCGACTCCCTATTCGCTACATCCGTTGCAGACGGCAAATCCTTTCGCGTTCTATCCTCAATCGTCATCCGGCGCTCATGTAGTTCTAGGGTATGGCAACGATTTCGACTTGAGTATATCTATACTCCATTCAGGCCTCCTTAGCATTTGGCCGAGAAGCCTTCGCGTCATTTTCCGAGATTCGCTTGGTTATGACAAGGAAGCTTGACAGTGATTAAGTCGCTCGCGAACCTGGGAGCTTGCTTGGCCGTACCGCAAAGAATCGCCGCGCTCGTACGTCTTGGTCTCGCTATCTAGCTCTAGCCTGATCGACGAGGGCGTCAGTTTGGTTTAGGCAGGCGATCGCGTAAGAATATCGCTTGCTGAAGTCGATGAGACCTGCCGGAGACGAGCCTCAAAAAGCTTCGAAAAAATTCACATCACTAATCCGTTCAACGATCTCTTCTGACCTTGAAGGAAACTCTCATCCGATGAGTGCTACTCCTGCCGCCGAAGCTGCGACCAACTCAGCTTCCGCACAATCCGATTCGAATCTCGTCATTGAAACACGCAACCTCGGTAAAACCTACCGAGATTTTTGGGGCCGCAAGAAGGTCGCTGCCCTCAAATCGCTCGATATTGAGGTCCAAAAGGGGGAGATCTTTGGGCTCCTAGGACCGAACGGCTCTGGAAAATCAACGACGATCAAGCTGATTCAAGGCTTGCTGTTTCCAACCTCTGGTCGCGCCTTTGTCTTCGGCAAAGAAGCCCGAGATGTGACGAAGAATGAGCGAATTGGGTATTTGCCTGAAGAGTCCTACCTCTACAAATTCCTCAATGCAGAAGAGACTCTCGACTTCTACGGCCGCTTATTTGACATGCCAGCCGCAATTCGCAAGGAACGATCCAACGAGCTGATCAAGATGGTCGGCCTCAATCATGCTCGTCGACGTCAACTTCGCGAATATTCCAAAGGTATGACCCGCCGAATCGGTTTGGCTCAAGCCTTGATCAACGAGCCAGATCTGCTGATTTTGGACGAACCAACAACGGGTATGGACCCGATCGGTAGCCGCGAAATGAAGGATTTAATCATCCGCCTGCGTGACCAGGGCAAGACCATTCTTCTCTGCTCGCACCAGTTGGCCGACGTTCAAGACGTTTGTGACCGCGTTGCCATTCTGCACCAGGGCGAATTGCGAGAGCTTGGACGAGTCGACGAGCTACTGAAGGTTCGCGATGTGACGGAGGTCCACGCCAAGGGAATGTCGGACGAACTCAAGGGCAAGATTGCTGATTTGATTAAGTCTGAGGGTGGCGACCTTGTCAGCATCGACAATCCGACCACGACCATGGAAGAACTATTCCTAGACATCGTTCAGGATGATCGGCCTGGCTCCCGTCCGGCCGAACAATAATCGTTGTGAATTCTCAGCCAAGGTTTTTCTGCTTGGCGAATCCTCCTTTTCCTTTTCCTCGAGAATAGACTTCGACAGCGATGCGTATCGAAGAAGAACAAATGTGGAGCTACTTCGAGTGGCTCATTTATAAATTCGGCCTAGTCCACGGTGCTGGAATCGCAGTGGGGCTATCCATCCTGGGCTTCTTGCTTTGCTTTATTGTTAGCACCTTTAAATACGGTCCAGGAGAAGGATTTTTCCGGGTCACACGAGTCATATACGAATTGTTGGCTCGAGATCTTCCTGGCACTTCCCTGCACCGAATCTTCGCGCTAAGCCGCTTAGCTTTTCAAGAAGCGATTCGGCGAAAAGTCCTGGCACTCATGGCGGTATTCATTGTTGTTCTCTTGTTCGCGGGTTGGTTTCTAGACTCCAACTCGAGCAACATTGGTCAGCTATACATCTCTTTCGTCATGACGGGCACCAGCTACTTGGTGCTGCTGTTGGGTTTATTCCTCAGTTGCTTTAGCTTGCCCGCAGATATCACCAGCAAAACAATTCAAACCATCACCACCAAGCCCGTGCGTGCAACTGAAATTGTCTTGGGACGCATCTTTGGTTTTGGTGCGGTCGGCACCGTATTGCTTTTTGCGATGGGAGTTCTTAGCTACTTCTTCGTGGTTCGCGGCGTGAACCACTCGCACTCATTCCGAGACTGGGAACCAGGGAAGGAAGGTGTGGCCGGAGCGACCGTGGTTGATGCCTATCACTCGCACAAGTTCACCATGGAAGAGGGCGAAGACGGCTCGATTCAATACGGCGTGACAAACGACGTCCAATCTCACAAACACACCGTAACTGCGCGAGAAGTTGACGGCGAGACGAAGCTTGAGTTTGGTGCCCCCGAAGGACTGCTGCAGGCGCGAATGCCGATTTACGGCTCAATGGCGATTTATGACCGAGCTGGCAATTTGGCCCGTTCTGGCCTGAACGTGGGCTACGAATCGGAGTACCAGACGTACATTGAGGGTGCTTCGCTGATGTCGGCGGTATGGACCTTTGATGTCAACAAGAGTGAATTTCCCGATGGGAAGTTTCCAGTCGAGTTGAGTCTCAAAGCGTTCCGAACTTTCAAGGGCGACATTGTCACGGGTGTTCAAGGTGAGATCATCTTGCGGAATCCAGACGGCTCTGCGGAAAGCCGAAGAAATCCGTTTATCGTGAAGGAATTTGAAGTCGACCAGATAGTGTTCGACAGCAAGATGCCCGGCTCGATTAACGGCGAGCCCAACGAAGTCGATATTTTCGAAGACCTCATCAACGACGACGGTAAGACAGAACTCGCCAATTAACCTCTTGA